>NZ_JAJDKA010000129.1:0-1340 GCF_020589945.1 Faecalibacillus sp. MSK20_93
CCTGTATTGTAAAATGAAACTGGAATTAAGGAATTGATAACAAGGGGCATGCCCCTTGTTATCAATTCGCGCCTGTGACATGCCCCTCATGTTTATTTTCTATATGAAAATTGTCCATAGAAATCGTATTATATTGTTACCACACTTTATAAGGAGATTTCTATGAACACTATTAATATATCACAAAAAACAAAAAATAAACATCTCGATTTTTCTCATTATGAGTATATCATCAATTCCTTGATTATGTTTAACGCTTCTTATTCTGGTAAGCGCAACATCGGTAAAACTCAATTTATTAAAAATCTTGCTTTGGATGTTGGTACTTCGGTTTCTAATATCTATTCAATTATCAAAGATGCTACGGTCTCTATTAGAGATACTCATCTCAATAAGCATTTTGAACTATCTGCCTTGGCTGCTTTTCAAAAAAGATCCAAGAATCATAAGATTCCTAACAATTCTAAATTTGATAAAGCTACTGATTTTATTTCTCTTGTTGAAAACGAAATCAAATCCAACAAGCTTTCTTCTATTGATGAAACCATCAATTATTTGATTATTCATCAAAGGGATAAAATTAATGATATGGAAACTGTTTCCACTAAAACCTTTTATAACTATGTTCATCAGGGTAAAACCTCTATTAAACCTATCGATCTTCCTCGCATGGTCAGAAGAAAAACAAAGAAGAACTGGAAGACATATATTCCTAAAAGACAAAAAGGGGTTTCTATTACTGAAAGGCCTGAATCTGTCGATTCCAGAGAAGCGTTTGGTCATTGGGAGGGCGATTTGGTTACTGGCCCTAGAGATGGTCAAAATGGTGCTTATCTTACTTTGTTGGAAAGAAAAACTCGATTTTACTATATGATCCCTATTTCTTCCAAATCTTCTAAAAAAGTATATATGCAAATCAACAAGCTTCACAAGTTTTACGGTGATAGCTTTAAAGATATTTTCAAATCCATCACTTTTGATAACGGTAGTGAATTTTCTAGATGGAAGGATATGGAAGTAAAACCTAATACAAAAGAAAAGAGAACCAAGATTTATTTTGGCAGACCCTATCATTCTTGTGACAGGGCCTCAAATGAAAACTGTAATGGACTTATCAGATATTTTATACAGAAAGGTACTGACATCAACACAATAGATAAAAAGACAAGTATTGATATAAATAACAAAATCAATCAAAAGAAAAGGAAGATACTTGGATATCTTCCTGCTGAAAAATTATTTCTAGATGAATTAGCTAAACTTAATGTAACTGAAAATACGATTTTCTATAAAAATTAGTTCCTATTTTCTCTTATTTCCAGTTTCTGCTTGCAATTCGG
>NZ_JAJDKA010000130.1:0-1309 GCF_020589945.1 Faecalibacillus sp. MSK20_93
TATTGTAACTCAAAGAAAATGGAGATGTACCAATCCTCAATGTAATCTTTACTTCAATGATCAGTTTAACTTTATTAGTAAATATAAACAGTCATCTAATATTACTCCTTATATGATCCTTAATGAAATGAAGAATATACATATCACTACTGCAGATGTCGCTAGAAAATATAATATTTCTGATACTTCCGTACATTATATATTTCTACAATATTTGAACATAAAACGTCTTCCTTTACCTGAAATAATTTCTGTCGACGAAGTATTTTTAAATATTGACTATAAGCATCGTTATGCATTGGTTATCATGGATTTTGATTCCTCAGAAATTATCGATATTCTTCCCAACAGATGGGAAGAAACGACCAATGCCTACTTTTTATCTATTCCATTGGAAGAACGAAAAAACGTCAAATACCTTATCTGTGACATGTACAATCCCTATATCAACTATACGAAGCGCTACTTTCCTAACAGTATTGCTATCATTGACAGTTTTCACGTTGTTTCTTGGATCATAAGAAAGATAAATAACTATATCAATGATCTAAAAAAGAAATTCCAAATAAGAGATAAAAAGATTTACGAAGACTCTTGTATAAAAAATAATAGACCTATAGATTTTAAAAATATGCCGACATCTAAAGAAGTCTATCTGCTTAATAATTTTAAATGGCTCATATTACAAAATGTAGAAAATATAGACTATCAAAGTAATGTTAGATACAACCACAAATTAAAAGCTTATTTAAATACTTATGACTATGAAAAAATGTTTTTCCAATTAGACGATAACCTTGTACAAATCAGACGTCTAAAAGAAAAATATATTGAATTTAATAAAACAGAAGAAAGGGACCTAGAAAAAATCAATACTCTTTTAAGCAATATTATTGATTGTTATTCTCATTCGACATTGATTATGTTTAAAGAATTTTCTGAACTATTAAAAGCTCATAAACAAGAAATCATCAATTCATTTATTTATATAACTGATAATAATGGAAATGAACGAAGACTATCTAATGGACCTATGGAAGGATATAATAGGACTCCTAAAGATTTCAAAAGAAATTCAAGAGGATTAAGTAATTTTGAATATGTAAGAAGCAGATTGATTTGGGCTAACAGGAAAAATGAATCTATTTTAGCCATTCCTAAATCAAAAAAAGAAGTATATAAATTTAAAAAATAACTTGTTAAATGTATCTAGACAAAATGAAAGGAACAACCTATTTGATTGTTCCTTTAAACGGTATATTAAATTATCCGGTGCTTAGAGGTTCGCTCTAAATTATTAGGCGGAGTA
>NZ_JAJDKA010000131.1:0-1238 GCF_020589945.1 Faecalibacillus sp. MSK20_93
AGAAGCGGTAATACAGAAAAGCGACCAATGCACAAACACCAGTCGCTATCAGTATAGTTATGAAGTTGTATGTGGAAAGCGTCAAGCCGTTCTCTAACAAGCTGAAATGCTCCCAATCGGTACGCATGAGCTGTTTGATATTCAGTAGCAGGAGAACCGCCACGAATACAAACAGAAGCGTCCCTATGGAAAAGTGGTAAACAAGATGCTTGTCGCTGGTTCTGATACGGTGTCCCTTATTCCAAATCTTACGCATAAATCAATCACTCCTTTCTCTGCATTGAAAAAGCGGTCAATCTTGAGGACTAACCGCTAATAATTGTGAAATATGAAGTTGCTGATAAACTGAATTTTAATTCTTTTGATAAACAATAGTTTCAATGCTGTTATCTTGAAAAAATGTTTTTGCAGAATAGCGTCTTATTACAAACGCTTGTAGATAGTCGCCACCTGAACCAGCAAAATTTAGAATGAAAAGTACATTAAAGAAAAAAGTGTATTTCTTTGGGCAGAAAATTATACATAATGCAAGTAATATCCCTAAAATAATTACTGGTGCAAGAACAACAATCAAAAATTGTCGTTTACTGAATTTAGCATTACTTCCTACTGATATAGTCGGAAATTTAAACGATATATGAATATTTTCTTTAGAGAAAGTTTTCATAAAAATTAAATGGATTACTTCATGAATAATTATATAACAAAAACAACCTAATAAAAATAATGGATTTTCTACACCATTGTTCAAAAAAGAACCACTTATAGTTATAAGAACAATGCCCACAAGTAGAGAAAAAGCAAAGCTACCTATAATAAAAAGATTAGCATACTTTGATTTTTTATAGTCTATCACATCAATTTTTTTAAAGTGTTATCCATAAGTACCTCCAAAGATAAAATGTAATTTTCGTTTTCTTTATATCCATATTATATCAGTTTCACATATCCACTACAATGAAAATCTATTCAGCAAGCCTATTTTTTCGGTTGTCCCTGCGGTGCAGAGTTCTGTGGACTGCCTGCGTTCTGGTTGCCTTTATTCTTCAACACAATATCCTCTGCTTTTACATACCAGTCCACATCTGCACCCGTATAGGTTTTTCTTGATACCGTATCGGCTACGGGATTGACAAGCTCCACGACTGCATTATACGGAAATTCCCTCAACGGTACTTCTGGCGGTACAGACACGGGGATAATTCCACCATGCAGACTGCACTTCAAATCATAGATAC
>NZ_JAJDKA010000133.1:0-1111 GCF_020589945.1 Faecalibacillus sp. MSK20_93
TTCCTCCCCAAATCATTTCTTTAAATACAGGTTCTACCCATAAAATATGTCCCATCACTATTCTCCTTTTCCTTTTTCATGTGTTGATTCATTTCTTCTTTCATCCCAATCTAAATTCATAGATACTTTTTTAATAAGTAATTCTTGATAATTCTTTTTAAAGAGTAAGGAATAGATTAAATCTATAATATAATCACTACTTATTTTAGAAGAAAATGTTCCAATTTTATTAATAATATTTTCTTTTGAACACATTGTTAAACAAATATCTGCTTTTATTCTCAAATAACTATCATTTAAAGAAGTGATTGCAATAATGGTTCCCCCATTTATTTTAATACGTTCAACAATAGGTTTAATTTCATTTGTTTGTCCTGAATAGGAAATAATTAACGCTACTGAATTTTTAGTCGTATACAAAGCCTGTTGAGTTTGCTCTGTAGGAATAATTTTCAAGTTAACAAGCTTATTGACATAAGTCATTTTATGTTCAAACATCAATGCTGATAAAAAAGAATCTCCTACCGCAAACAAATCAATGATGTTTGCTTTATCAATATAATCCACTGCTTTTTCTAATTCATTCATATCAAGAACTTGATTAGTTCCTTCAATGGTTTGTTTATAGATTTCTCCAACATTATGACAAATTTCATTTTTCGAACTATCTTGAAGAAATGGCTTATTAAAATTTATTGTAGAGAATGTTTGAGATTGAGTTATTTCGGCAAAATGAACACGAAAGTCATTAAAATTTTTTTCTCCCAATTTCTTACAAAAACGACTAATTGTTGCTGTTGAAGTATAAGTTGCTTCTGCTAACTCTTTAAGATTCATATGAATCACATCTTCTTTATGTTCAATTAAATAATCTGCTATTTTCTTTTCTAAATCACTAAAACCATTTTGGTATTCAATTGTTGATAATAGACTCATATTCTCACCTCTAAATCCATTGTACCTTTATATACAATGAAAGACAAGAATACAACGTATCCTTGTCAATTTCATTATTAAGCTTCTGCAGCTTGTTTGTTTTGGTATTTTTCGTATGCAATTAAGAATGGTACATAGATAACTGTTGAAACAACAATTAAGATTGCTTGAGTTA
>NZ_JAJDKA010000134.1:0-1090 GCF_020589945.1 Faecalibacillus sp. MSK20_93
TCACAGAAAAGCATGAAATGATAATCAAACAGCAGACGACCCCTGCAAAAGATTTAGTAGAAAGTTAGGAGTGATGAAAAATGTGGGTATTATTGAAAGATTTCCTGCTGGTATCTATGGGAATGGGTATTGGCGTAGTCTTGATGTGTATTTTGAATGTTGGCAAAGAAGCTGACTATAAAATGAAACAATTAGAAGAAAGCGAGGACAATTAAATGAATTTCGGACAAAATTTATATCAATGGTTTTTATCAAACGCACAGAGCTTAGTGCTTATGGCGATTGTGGTTATCGGTATCTACTTAGGTTTCAAGCGTGAGTTTTCCAAACTTATCGGCTTCTTGGTAGTTGCCTTGATTGCTGTCGGCTTGGTATTCAATGCTGGCGGTGTGAAAGATGTACTGTTAGAGCTGTTCAATAAGATTATCGGTGCATAAATTGTTGTAAAGCATACATAGAAGTGCTATAATACCCCACAAATAGCAGATATTATAATTTTATATGGGAAGTGATATTGTGGAACTTATTAAAGATATTGTAAAATATTTAAGTAGTGGATTAGTAGAATATTTCTTAGAATGTAGAGTTAGCGACAAAAGACAAGAATATTTTAGTAATAAAGGTGGAAAATGGGCGAAATTCTGTTTCTATATGTCGTTAATAGTTTCTATCCTTCTAATAATCATAGGTATTGTTGGATTAGTAAAAAAGAAAAGTATAAGTATTTTCTTTTTGATTGCAGGTATGGGTATCGCTTTGTTTATGCTGGTTGACTGGGGAACGTCAAAAAAATAATTTTCTATGCAATACAGTTTAATAACTTTTAAAGCAGTTAATCTTAGGATTGACTGCTTTTTTCTTACCAAAATTTCAGATTGGAGTGATGAAATGAGCGATATTTTTAAGGATATGCAGGCAAACGTCAGCTGTGAATACATTTCCGACCTGCCCTCTTACAAGCGTAAGGTGTGGCAGGAAATGAAACGGCTGAACCCTGCCGACTATGAAGAAAGACAGTTAGAAGATTTTTCAAAATATGTGTTTGGTATGTCGTACCAGACCTTAAAAGATGTGATGAAACAACAGAAAG
>NZ_JAJDKA010000135.1:0-1081 GCF_020589945.1 Faecalibacillus sp. MSK20_93
GTATCTATGATTTGAAGTGCAGTCTGCATGGTGGAATTATCCCCGTGTCTGTACCAGCAGAAGTACCGTTAAGGGAATTTTCGTACAATGCAGTTGTGGAGCTTGTCAATCCCGTAGCCGATACGGTATCAAGAAAGACGTTTGGTGGTGCAGATGTGGACTGGTATGTAAAAGCAGAGGATATTGTGTTGAAGAACAAAGGCAACCAGAACGCAGGCAATTCACAGAATAATAACACGCAGGGACAACCGAAAAAATAAAATTAGAGATTAGATTTTTATTGTGAGGTAATTCGTTGAATGATATAATTAGGATAAATTGTGAGGTGCTTATCTATGAAAGTATTAGTTAGTTCATGTATCATGGGAAAAAACTGCAAATATAACGGTGGGAATAATCTCAATCCGAAAGTTGTAGAGTTTCTAAAAGACAAAGAAGTTATCGAGATTTGTCCAGAATTATTAGCGAATATGCCTACACCACGTCCTAGTGCGGAAATAGTAAATGGTATTGTCATGGATATAAATGGAAATATTGTTGATGAGGAATATCGTCATGCGGTACAGTTGGCTTTAAATGAAATAAGAAGTATGGAAATAGATTTAGTTATTCTGCAATCAAGAAGCCCAACTTGTGCAGTCAAGAATATTTATGATGGTAGTTTTACGGGGAAATTGATAAAAGGTCAAGGTCTATTTGCACAAGCGTTAATTGAGGCTGGATATAAAGTGTTGGACTCAGAAGATTTTTAATGAATGGTAATGAAAAAGCAGTTAGTCTTAGGGTTGACTGCTTTTTTCGTACCCAGAAAGGAGTGATTGATTTATGCAAAAGATTTGGAACAAAGGACACCGTATCAGAGCCAGCGACAAGCACCTTGTCTACCACTTTTCCATAGGGACACTTCTGTTTGTATTCATGGCGGTTCTCCTACTACTGAATATCAAACAGTTCATGTGTACCGATTGGGAGCATTTCAGCTTGTTAGAGAACGGCTTGACGCTTTCCCCTTACAACTTCATAACCATACTGATAGCGACTGGTGTTTGTGCATTGGTCGCTTTTCTGTATTACCGCTTCT
>NZ_JAJDKA010000136.1:0-1052 GCF_020589945.1 Faecalibacillus sp. MSK20_93
AGCTAACTATATAAAATTCAAGTGATTTTATGAAAAAGTTTGAAAATATTTAAAAATTTGAATTTTCAGTTAGAAATGTTAGAGAACATTGAAAAGTGAATAGTGATTTGTAATTTTGGACATGCTGAAAAAGACCTCGAAAGGCCATTTTTTAAAATTTTCAAGTGTTATCTTAACAGTTGAGGATCAAACTGTTGATTCGTTTTTAAAAGATGATATATGATTCTAAGCAGCTTTCTTACACAGTGTCCTTGAGCACAACGATGACCTTTGCCTTGAGAAATCTTTAACTGATAATACTTATAGAACACTTGATTGTGTCTTATTACAGGAAGTATTATCTGATATAAGGTCTTCCTTAAATATTTGGATCCTTTCTTGGTAATAGATGTATGTTGTGCATTGAACTGACTTGATTCATAGTGTAAAGGAGCAACTCCTGCAAATTTAATGATTTGAGAAGGCTTAGAATAGTTGCTTATATCTCCTAATTCCGCTAGAATAGAAGTACCAGAGAAGTGAGATATTCCTGGTATGGATAGGATAGGAGAGTTATTTTGGATGGAGAACTCTTCTATTTTTTTATCTATTTCAGTTAACTGTTCTTCAATAAGTTCTATTTGAGCGGTTAAATGTTTTATTTGAATAACTTCTGCTGATGAAGAAATACCAATAGAAGATCTGGCACATTCTTTAAGTCTTTCAGGAGTTAAAGAAATACGATTGCCTCTACCTTCGATTTCAAAGCATTTACGGATGGTTCTGATATCCGTATTGGCGACATTTTCAGCACTGCCAAACGTTTTAAGAATATTCATATAAACAGTACCATATTTAGAATTGAACAGTTTATTGAATTCAGGGAATACGATATCGATACATTTTTGAAGACGATTCTTATAGACGTTTTCTTCTTCTTTCAAGTTGTGATGATGTCTAGTCAACTGTTTTTGTTCATAGAGATCAAAGCTGTTGACTTTAGAGATACGATATTGTTTTTTACGTTCAGGAGTATCAAGAACATCACAGATATTGATTGTATCAAGTTTATC
>NZ_JAJDKA010000137.1:0-1044 GCF_020589945.1 Faecalibacillus sp. MSK20_93
GCAGAGAGCTTCGCCCGTGAGAAATCGGGTGGAAAGAAAGTAACCTATACCAATCCGATAGCTGTTGCAAAGAACGGGGGCTGGCGGTATGGCTATGGAAATATGTTCTATGTGGAATTAGTCAATCAATATCTGACCGTGGCACACTTTGATAATGCGACGGCACAAGCGATTATGAATGAAGCGTTGAAATATCAAGGCTGGAAGTATGTGTATGGTGGCAGTAACCCCAACACTTCCTTTGATTGTAGCGGACTTGTGCAATGGTGCTATGGAAAAGCTGGTATCTCCTTACCGAGAACCGCACAAGCACAGTATGACGCTACCCAACATCTTCCACTCTCGCAGGCAAAGGCTGGGGACTTGGTATTTTTCCATTCCACTTATAACGCTGGAAGTTATGTAACACACGTCGGTATCTATGTAGGAAATAATCAGATGTACCATGCAGGCGACCCGATAGGATATGCAGACCTAAGCAGTAGTTACTGGCAACAGCACTTAATCGGTGCAGGACGAGTAAAACAATAGAAAGTGTCTGAAAATAATTAAGTTTGACAATATGAGAATAAAGTATGACATTTTCATAAAAAAGTGTGACAACATTTATCACAACGAATGATTAATAAAAAAGTATGACAACCACAAAGCAAAAATCATAAAAAAGCCTGACAATATTAGGATAAATACCATAGGTGGCAATGTCATAAATCAGAACGTGGAATCGTCACGCTGACCAGCTTGGAGTGCAGAGCATTTCAGGCTTTTCTATTGTCAAACTATTTTATCACAAAGGCACTTGTAAATGTAAGACTTTATTATGAAAGGACAGAAAGGACTTGAAAAATATGTTTAAGAAGAATAAGAAACAGACAGAAACTCTCAAAGAACCAAAAGAAAAAAAGGTGCGTACTGTTAAGGTAGGCACACATAAGAAAACCGTGATTGCGTTGTGGGTGGTGCTTATCGCAAGCGTGAGCTTTGGAGTGTATAAGAATTTTACGGCTATCGACCAGCACACGACCCATGAAAAAGAAATCATTG
>NZ_JAJDKA010000138.1:0-1025 GCF_020589945.1 Faecalibacillus sp. MSK20_93
ATTAAAAATGGCAAAAATTTTTTATGAATCAGATTGTGACTTATCATTATTAGATGGGAAAACAGTAGCCATCATTGGATACGGATCACAAGGACATGCACATGCATTAAACTTAAAAGAATCAGGAGTAAAAGTCATCGTAGGATTATACGAAGGATCAAAATCATGGAAAAGAGCTGAAGAACAAGGATTTGAAGTTTGTACATCAGCAGAAGCTGCAAAAAAAGCAGATATCATCATGATCTTAATCAACGATGAATTACAAGCAAAATTATATAAAGAATCAATTGAACCAAATCTAGAAGAAGGAAACATGCTCATGTTTGCTCATGGATTCAATATTCATTTCAATCAAATCGTACCACCAAAAAATGTTGATGTAACAATGATTGCACCAAAAGCACCAGGACATACAGTAAGAAGTGAATATCAAGCAGGAAAAGGAACACCATGTCTAGTAGCCGTAGAACAAGACTACACAGGAAGAGCACAAGACATCGCATTAGCATACTCACTAGCAATTGGAGGAGCAAGAGCAGGTGTATTAGAAACAACATTCAGAACAGAAACAGAAACAGACTTATTTGGAGAACAAGCAGTCTTATGTGGTGGAGTATGTGCTTTAATGCAAGCAGGATTTGAAACATTAGTAGAAGCAGGATATGATCCAAGAAATGCATACTTTGAATGTATCCATGAAATGAAATTAATTGTAGACTTAATCTATCAATCAGGATTTGAAGGAATGAGATATTCAATTTCAAATACAGCAGAATATGGAGATTATATTACAGGACCAAAGATCATCACAGAAGATACAAAGAAAGCAATGAAACAAATCTTAAAAGATATCCAAGATGGAACATTCGCAAAAGACTTCTTATTAGACATGTCAGCAGCTGGAGGACAAGCACATTTCAAAGCAATGAGAAAATTAGCTGCAGAACATGAATCAGAAAAAGTCGGAAAAGAAATCAGAAAATTATATTCTTGGTCTGATGAAGATAAATTAATTAATAACTAAT
>NZ_JAJDKA010000014.1:0-54114 GCF_020589945.1 Faecalibacillus sp. MSK20_93
GGAGCTAAACTTACCTTAAAAGACAAGGAAACAGGTGAAGTAGTTGAATCATGGATTTCTGGAAAAGAACCACATCGAATCGAAGGATTAACTGTTTCAAAAACTTATGTGCTTCATGAAGATTTAGCACCAGCAGGTTACAATGTTGCAAGTGATGTTGAATTTACAATCTCTGATACAGGAGAAGTTCAAAAAGTAGTTATGAAAGATGAAGCAAAACCTGTTGTTGTAAAAACAGGTGATGATACAGACTATAAATCATTGAGTGCGTTACTAATTGCCAGTGGATTATTAATTGCAGCAGTGATCTGTAAAATCAAAAGAGGTAAAGATGAATAGGAATCAGAAGGTAATGTTTATGTTGTTAGTCATTTTCATTACCTATTTTCTTTACATTGTCTATAAATACTGGATTGCAGATATCGAATGGTTTTCATTCAAGAGTATCTGTCTGTAACAAAGAAAAATGATTTTGAAGGAGGTGATGACTATAAGATGAAAATGAACAGTTTGATTTCATGGGTAGGTGGAAAGAAGTCTATTAGAGATCTGATCTATGCAAGATTTCCACAAAGCTATGGAAGATATATTGAAGTGTTTGGTGGAGGAGGGTGGGTACTGTTTGGAAAAAAGCCAGATAAGTTTGAGGTCTATAATGACTTCAATAACAACCTTTCAAATATGTTTGCGGTTGTAAGAGATCAGCCATTGGCTTTTATTCAGGAACTTGGTTATCTTCCTGAAAACGGAAGAAATATCTTTAATCTTTATAAAGAAATTATAACCAAGCAAAGAGTGGAAGATAAATTTTTACAGGAAGAAATGGAAAAGGTAAAGGTTTATTTTACCGAACTTCAGCAAGAAGAAATCATGGAAATCATGAAGCAAGAACGAATTGAAAAACAGGATGTAAAACTTGCTGTTGCATTTTTTAAGCTTGTCAGATATTCCTATGGTTCAGGGTGTAAAACTTTTGGATGTCGACCTTACGATGTGCGTAAAGCATTTAATACGGTCTGGCAAATCAGCGATAGATTAGCAAATACAGTTATAGAAAACAAGGATTTTGAGGCACTGATTATTCAATATGATCGATCAGATGCCTTTTTTTATTTGGATCCTCCCTACTATGAAACGGAAGGACATTATTCTGTCGTATTCACAAAGGAAGATCACATTCGCTTAAGGGATACCTTAAAGAAAATACAGGGGAAGTTCCTGCTTTCCTATAATGACTGTGAATTTATACGAGATCTGTACAAGGATTTTTATATTGAAGGATTTTCAAGAATCAACAATATGGCTCTTCGTTATGATAAGAGTTCACAGTTTCCAGAAGTGTTGATTTCCAATTACAATCCTATGAAGAATTCAGGAATACAGAAACAGCTTGATTTATTTGAGCAGGATGGAGGTGATGAAAGTGATGAATGAGTATCAGATGAAACTTGAGGAAGGGAATAAAGTGACCCTTCCTGAAAGTTTAGTTAACAAGTTGCTGTTAAGAAAAGGTGAAACAGTCTGTTTGATTCAGGAAGATGGTATCAAGGACAAGTGCTTTAAAGTAACTGCAGAAAATGAAAAAGAACTGTTCGATGAAGATTTTTACTGCATTCCCAAAAGGGTATTTGATATGTGTCATTTGGACTATGAAAGTATTCAGATCATTGTTGAACAGGGACAAATGGTCATTACCAATCCACAGTATGTGTTGAGTTATTTAGGAAAAGATATGATTACCTGTCTTTTAAAGCAAAATGTGGATTTAGGATTATTTGCAAAGGATCTTGTAGATTTATTAAATGAACAGACAATCGAAGAAGCTGTTTAGAAAAGGAGGAAACAATGGTACAAATTTTAAAGAATAAAAAAGTAAAGGTCATTATCTGTTTGATGATTATCTTAATAATGCTTGTATTAACAATGAAACAGTCTTATGCGGCAGGAGATGTTTCAAGTGTTATCCAGCAGGCTTGGAAACAAATGGAGTCGCAGATTAAAAATATTGTCAACAATGTTGTGTTTCCTGTTATTGATATCATACTTGCTGTCTTTTTCTTTGCTAAACTTGCAATGGCATATTTTGATTACAGAAAACAAGGACAGTTTGATTGGACAACACCAGCAATACTGTTTGCGTGTTTAACATTTTCCTTGATTGCACCAAACTATATCTGGAAAGTCCTATAGAGGAATAGATTATGTTTTTATGGGATTTTGTCGCAGATAAGGTCATGGGTCAGATCGTTGATTGGATCTACAGTAAGCTACTTGAATTTTTAGGTGAATTCTTTGGCATGATGGGATCAATGGGAGCAGATCTGTTTGACTATGACTTTGTAAGAGCCATTATTGAACTGTTTAGACTTTTTGGATGGGCGCTGTTTGTTTCAGGAATGGTCGTTACAGTATTTGAAATTGCTGTTGAATATCAAAATGGTCGTGGCAGTATCAAAGATGCCTGTCTTAATGCTATGAAAGGGTTTATGGCTGTGTCTTTGTTTACTGTATTGCCAGTAGAATTGTATAAATTCTGTATTTCTTTACAGGTAACCATGTCCAATGGACTTGCTAAACTTGTAGGAAGTCAATCTGTAGGTGATTCAGCAATTAAGTCACTGTCATATATGCAAAAGCTGTCGCTTGGAACGGTATTGCTTATCTTTTTGCTGATTATGATGGGCTATTCCATTATCAAAGTGTTCTTCGCAAATCTAAAAAGAGGAGGTATCCTTTTAGTAATGATTGCAGTAGGATCGCTTTATATGTTTTCAATTGTGCGTGGCTATACAGATGGTTTTATTCAATGGTGCAAGCAGATCATTGGTATATGTCTTACTGCATTTTTACAGGCAGTCATTTTAATTGCAGGTCTGGGTGTTATGAAAGAAAACTGTCTTTTAGGAATCGGCTTGATACTGGCAGCAAGTGAAATTCCACGAATTGCAGGACAGTTTGGACTTGATACAAGCATGAAAGCAAATATCATGTCTACTGTTTATGCGGCTCAGTCAGCTATGAATATTACAAAAACAATTATGAACAGAAGCTAATAATCATCTTGCATTTTTCCTGCTTATTTGGTATTTCTGTTGTAGGAGGTACAGCATGACTATCGAAGAACTGAAAAAATATAAATGGTTTGTTGCAACATGCAAGTATGAAGGTATCGTTGGGAAAAAGCATTGTTTTACATATGATGTTGATAATTTAAATACAAATTTGTTAAGTGGAATGATTTTAGTTGATGATGAACTTGTAAAAGAAACAGAAGAAAAGGGTGTCTGGCAGGACTGTGTTTTTGATGCGATTTGTGATGAAAAAGTTCAAATCGTACAGCAATGTTCAAAGCCAATCATTCTTTATGAAGAAGTTCCAGAATATGATGAGTGGGTGAATCTGTTATTGTATCGCTATCTTGAACAGCATTATTATGAAAAGAAATGGATGACCTATATACAGGTCGATAGAAAAATGAATGATGAAATGAGGTTGAACTAAAATGTATATGTATCCCGATAATTTAAAAGGGAAGGCAACATTATGGCTATGGTATTTAAGAGATATTGGAATCGTAGGTGTGGGGGCAATCATTGGAGTGATTGCCATTTCTCATGCCAATTTTTATATGCCAATGGCATTAGTAGGGTGCTATGCTTTTTTAACTATCCGTATGGCTGATACCAGTATCTTTGATTTTTTATCATATGCCTTTGCCTTCTTTATATTTTCACAACAGCTATATAAATGGCATTTTACAGGTGAAATAAAAACACCCTTGAATACAGAAAACAGGAAAAAGAAATGGAGGCTATGATGAAAAGAAAGAAGAAAACAGAGAAGAAAGATACCGTGAAAAAGAAAACAAAGAAAAATAAAAAAGTATCCAGTACAAGGATGCTGATCAATACTAAGACGATTACCGATTACAGTTTAAAACTGTTTAATGGAGAGGAAGTCGTCTTTTTTGTTGTTCAGCCACAAAATCTTTCTGTTATGTCAAAAGAAAACATAGGTGCAAAGATATTTGCACTTACAAATGTTGTAAAAGGACTAAATGATATTGAAATTATCTGTCTGAACAGTCGAGATAATTTTGAAGAAAACAAATATTTTCTGAAAAAAAGAATTCAGGAAGAAACAGAAGAAGTTGTTATCAAGCTTCTTAAAGAAGATCTGTATCATTTGGATAAGATTCAAACACAGACAGCAACAGCACGACTTTTCCTGATCGCTGTTCGTATAAAACCTGATGATCAGTTAGAAGTACATTCTTTGATCCATCGTATTGAAAAACTCATTCGTATGCAAAATATCTCTGTAACACGAGCAGACAAGGAAATGATTAAAAGAATGTTGGCTGTCTATTTTGAACAGAATGTTACAACAAGTCAGTTTGAAGATTATGATGGAAAGAGGTGGTATGATGGTGTTCAATAAATTATTTGGTAAATTCAAAAAGGCTGAAGTTGAAGATGAAGAAGAAATCAAAGTGCAGGATTATCTTGATATGATTGCACCTTCAACAATACGTTTCTATACAGAATATTTTATTTGTGGCAACAGCTACAGAAGTGTCTGGGCATTACGAGAGTATCCAACCTCTACAGATGAACAGGCACTTTTACGTTATATGGGTGAAAAAGACGGAGTCACCTTGCATATTTATGCCAGACAGGTCACTTCTGCAGAAGAAAAGAAGATCATTGGAAATGCAGCTAATAAAAACAGGCTCAGACAAAGCAATACGCAAGATCTAAAAGAAACAGTAACTGCTCAAAGCAATCTTAATGATGTTATTGAGCTGATTGCCAATATGCATCGAAACAGAGAACCACTTGTTCACTGTGCTGTTTATTTTGAGTTGATTGCTGACAGCTATGATGAGCTTAAACTTATTCAGACTGAAATGATGACAGAACTTGTACGAAGCAAGTTGAATGTTGATCGTCTTCTTTTAAGACAGAAAGAAGGATTTCTAGCGGTTATTCCATCGGGCTATGATGGATTCAAGGAGCAGTTTGAACGTGTTCTTCCAGCATCGAGTGTTGCAAATCTTTTTCCATTTAACTATTCAGGTAAGACAGATCCGCATGGAATCTATATAGGTCACGATAAATTTGGAAGCAATATTATTGTTGATTTCAATGAAAGAAGTGACGACAGAACAAATGCCAATGCTCTTATTCTTGGAAATTCAGGACAGGGAAAATCGTATCTTTTAAAACTTTTACTGTTGAATTTGAGAGAACAGGGAATGTCTTTAATAACGCTAGATCCTGAACATGAATATGAAGAAGTAACCCATAATCTTGGCGGTGTTTTTATTGATATGATGGCAGGACGATATATCATTAATGTTCTTGAACCAAAACAATGGTCAGAGGATATAGAAGATTCAGGTGAAGATGATGTTCCTGTTGCATTCAAACAATCAACGGTTCTTGCACAGCATATTTCCTTTTTAAAGGATTTTTTCAAGACATATAAGGCGTTTACAGAGGAGCAAATCGATACGTTAGAAATTATGCTGGTAAAGGTCTATCAAAGGTTCAACATTAATGAAAAGACAGATCTTAGTGTTCTAGAACATGATGACTACCCTATATTGAGTGATCTCTATGATTACATTGATGAAGAATACAAACATTACAACACAAACAGAAATAACATTTATACAAGAGAATCACTGCGAGAAATACTACTTTTATTAAATTCAATATGTGTGGGAAGTGACAGTCGTTTCTTTAATGGGCATACCAATATTCATTCACAAAAGGTTGTGACTTTTGGCGTTAAGGATCTTTTGCAGGCAAATAAGTCTTTAAAAGATGCGATGCTTTTTAATATTCTTTCCTATATGTCCAATGAACTGTTGAAAAGAGGATATACGGTAGCTTCAATTGATGAACTTTATCTTTTTTTAACGAATACAACAGCAGTAGAATACATTAGAAATTTTATGAAGCGTGTTCGAAAGAAGGAAAGTTCTGTTATTTTAGCTTCTCAAAATCTGGAAGATTTCAATATTGAAGGAATCAGAGAACTAACAAAACCATTGTTTTCAATACCAACACATACGTTCCTGTTCAATGCAGGAAATACGGATGCAAGGTTTTATATCGATACGTTACAGCTTGAAGAAAGTGAATATGAACTTATTAAATATCCGCAAAGAGGTGCCTGTCTTTATAAATGTGGAAGTGAAAGATACAACCTTATTGTTCATGCACCAGATTATAAATCAAAACTGTTTGGTGATAAAGGCGGAAGATAGGATGATGAATATCCATGAAAAGTCAGCGTTTTGGAATAGAAATAGAAATGACGGGCTTAACAAGAAGAAGCGCTGCTTTGATTATTGCTAAACATTTTGATACAGGTTTTAGGCATGAACGTGGTGTATATGATACCTATTCTGTTTGTGATCAAGACGGAAGAAAATGGAAAATTGTACGAGATGCCAGTATTACACCACAATGTGGAAATCGATTTGATTATGATCCTGATTATAAAGTTGAGGTTGTTTCGCCTATCTGTCATTATGAAGATATTGAAACGATACAGAGCATTGTTCGTGAATTAAGAAGGAATGGTCATGCTAAAGTCAATGAAAGCTGTGGGATTCACATTCATGTGGATGCTTCAAAACACACTGCCAGATCATTAAGAAATATAGCAAATATTATGTATTCAAAAGAGGATCTTATCTTTAAAGCTTTAAAGGTAAGACCGCAAAGAGAAGTACGATTCTGTAAGAAAATAGATGATGATTTTTTAGAAATGCTCAATCGAAAAAAGCCAAAAGATATTGAGGAAGTTGAAAATCTCTGGTATGACGGAAATACCAGCAGAAAATACGAACACTATGATGATTCGAGGTATCATGCCTTAAATTTTCATAGTGTTTTTTCAAAAGGAACAATAGAATTTCGGATGTTTAACGGAACACTTCATGCAGGTGAAATCAAGACCTATATCCAGTTTTGTTTGGCAATATCTCATCAGGCATTGGTTCAAAATAAGGCAAGCAGAGTTAAGACACATTCGTCTAATGAGAAATATACGTTCAGGACTTGGCTTTTACGACTTGGACTTATTGGCGATGAATTTAAAACAGCACGACATCATCTTTTAAAAAATCTAGATGGATGTATTGCATGGAAAGATCCACAACAGGCAGTTATGCAAAGAGAAAGATTGCAAAGTGCACAGGAAACAAATAATGAAGCATTGGAAGATGTTCGAGAAGAAATTGGAATGCACATGCAACAGATGTAAAGGAGGAACAGAAAAAGATGAAATATTATGTGGCTTATGGCAGTAATTTAAACAGGGAGCAGATGGCACACAGATGTCCAGATGCTAAACTGGTTGGAACAGGTATGTTGTCAAATTATGAAATGGTGTTTAGAGGAAATAAAAGCAATGCAGTTGCGACTGTAGAACCAAAAAAGGGAATGGAAGTACCTGTAGGTATTTGGGAAATTTCAGAAAACGATGAGCATTTCCTTGATCGCTATGAAGGTTATCCACACCTCTACGAAAAGAAAAATTTAAGAATTTCTAATGGAACAATTACAACTGAGGCGATGGTTTATGTGATGAATGATGGTTATGAATATGGAGTACCAGGTAAGGAATACTATGAAATAATCAAGCAAGGATATAAAGACTGTTCTCTTGATGAAAAGTATTTAGATGAGGCTGTTAAAAAAATGAAAGAAGCTGTTTTAAATCAAACAGAAGCAGCAATGTATCCTTATGGTTATAGAGATGTCAGACAGTAATGAAAACAAAACTTATAAAGTTAGCTCTGTCTTTTTTTAGCAGTGATGATGGCAGGAAGTTTGTCAGAAATGTAGCTGTTGTTATTGTTTCACCATTTGTTGCTATTACTGTTTTAATTGGTGCTATTTTTTCAGATGGTATTTCATTCAATCACAATCTTGTAACGGATCTGTTTGAAGGCAATCCAATTAGTGAACTTACAGGTGAAATGAAGCAATATGTTCAGGAAATACAGGATGGACTTGTGTTGATTGACAGCCATATTGACAAAATTAATCAGACTTTTACAAATGGATCATCACTTAATGTTTATCAGGTCAAAGGCTATTTTATTGGTTATATGGTTTCTTCACAGCATAAGGTATTTTCAGATGAAATGGCAAAAGCATGGGTCAATAGTTTTACAGAGGGTGAAGAAGTCAAAGTCCCTACTTCTGTAAACGCCGTCATCTATGCCAGTCTAGAAAAGAACCTGAATGAAAAACTGCTGAAAGATACAAAAAAGTCAATGGAAACCTGTTATGGTGCATTGATTGGAAATGACGGAAAAACAGTCACAACACTTTCCAAAGAGCAGATGGATGAACTGATTAAAAATATGCCTGAAGATACAAGTGAAATCAGAAAGAAAATAGTGATGCAGGCTGCGGATGCTGTTGGAAAGATACCTTATTACTGGGGTGGTTCTGCCAAGTGTGCAGGATATGATGGTAATGATTTTGGAGTAACTGTTGCTCCAGACAGCAAAGGAAGAAATAAAAAAGGACTGGACTGTTCACATTTTGTAGACTGGGTCTATTGGACTGTTATGAACAATAATCTTGGCAATACAAATACATCAGGACAGATAAAAATGTGCAAGAAAATAGCAAAGCAAGATCTCAAAGCGGGTGATCTTGCCTTTTTAATTAACAAATCAGGAAAGACAACTCATGTGGGAATCTATGCAGGAAAGAATGCAAAAGGTGAAGCTGTGTGGATACATGAAAACAGTAACGACAGCAATGTTGCCATGAATACTGTGTCTTACTGGAGTGGTTATTACAGACTGAATATGATGGAAGGACGATAGCAATGAATGAACAAAATGAATTTATAAAGAACTACTTGCATACAGAATATGTTGGCTGTTTAAAAACAGATCATGAAAAATGTATAGATCTTCAGTATGAAGAAATTGGAAACTTTGTACAGAATGCAGGGATGTTTGGTAATCTTGAAATCTCTATAAAGCATAATGGCTTGGTACTGTTTGATACAAATGGTATTTATATCAACAAGGTGTTTCCTAATACAGAATATTCCAGAGATTATCTTATGGAACTTATCAATTCTGTTGCGATGCAACTTCAAAGTGATTTCGATGATGGAGATATAGGACATCCAATAGGCAAAGTCAATGAGTTTATTAAAGAGAACTTTCAAGTTGATCTGTTGAATCTTGAACAGGAAAATAAAGTAAATTTTAGTTTGCAAATGTAAGGAGGTGAGGAAAGTGAATCAAGATAAAATTAAGGAAATCAAACAGAAATATCCAAAGGGAACAAGGATCATGCTCAATTCTATGGACGATCCTCACCATCCTGTACCCTCTGGAACATTAGGAACTGTAGAAACAGTTGATGATATTGGAACAATCCATATGAAGTGGGATAATGGACAAAGTTTAGGTCTTATCGTAGGTGAAGACAGCTTCTATGTTATTGAAAGTGTTCAAAATCAAGAGAAAATACGAGAAGCCGATGAAAAAATACGTGTACTCGTTGTTGAGCCGATGAAAGAACCAAAGGTTGAATATATAGAAAATACATTGGATGATATGCAAAAAGTTGTTGGTGGTCTGATTGAAGAAATCGACTTGGATAATAATACTGTTCTTGTCTGTAACGAGGAAGGAAAACTCATGAATTTACAGGCAAACAGACGTGTTGGCAGAGATGTTATTGCTGGCACTTTTTTTATTGCAGGAGATGATGGATCAGAAGATCTAGTTTCTTTAACCGATGAACAGGTCAATGAATATAAAGAAAGATTTCATGAATTAGAAGAAATCGAGCAGCAAGAAGTGTTTGAAAAAATTGAAATAACGATAAGGGGGTTTTAAAAATGGCTAAACAAAAAGAGATAAAAATAAAATATCCTGAAGCAAGAGTTCGAGCAATCAACTCAAACCTTGCAAAGAAAAATACAACACTTGAAGTAGAAATTATGGAAAGCTTGAATCAAATCTATAAAAAGCACGTCAAACCAGAGGTTAGAGAATTCATTGAAGAATTAGAAGGAGATGAACCTGTCGTTAGTAAAAAGCCTAGAACGATCATTGAGGAACATCCGTAAATCAATGTATCAAGGAGTGTTTGGCGGTAAATTTTGATCGTGTGCGCTTTTTATAGAAATATGGAATAAGTATGCCAATTTTATTTGTTTAAAAACGTGTGCCCTTATTTTAAAGATTTTTAAAAACAGATGGATAGAATATCCAATTTGGATTGAAAAATAAGGGCAATTTTTAAGTATGTGGCGTGTGCAGGTTAAAGAAGCGACGTCGCTTCACCTTACAACAACGGGCAATGCCCGTTGTTTCAAAGAAGTTCACAAAAGAAAAACAACGTCATTATTGAAGACAGTGCGTCAATAGTGGCGTTGCATATTAAATGTTCTCCTATAAACAACAGGAGATAACAGGTCGTCAAAAACAGCGTAAGCAGAATTTTGACGAAAAATGTAGTTTGAAAATATGTGATATGTTATAATCATAAATGGAACAGCCGTATACGGTAGGTGGTTATCCTTGGTCGTCATGACGAAGGTACGCAATCCTTCGAAATTCACATTCCTAGAAGTTTTGGGAAAATCTGAAAAACGGAGGTGATGCGCAATGACAACATATGAAACAGTCATGGTGGTGTTAACAGCGTTAGCATTTATTGTGTCTATTATAGGAATCATTGTAAAGTTACTTCTTATCATTATAGATAAAAGTGCAAAAAAATAACTACCTCACCCTCTGGAAAAGTATGAGTTAGTTATTTTAACAAAAATACAAAATCCAAGGACAACCGCTTACTGGCAGTTCCTTTTTTCAACTACATTATAGTTTATACAAAACTGAAAGTCAATATACTAGTTCGTCAGTAAATGCATACCTACAGTATATCTACTGTATAGCTACGGGAATTTATGATTGCTTGTAAATTCAAGAATATTTGATGAAAAAATGAATGTAAAATTGTAATTAGAATGATGAAATTTATAAATTTAAAATTATATATAATAGAGAAAAACGGATGCAGATGTATCCTTTTTTTGTTGGAGGAAAATAAAATGTGAATAAGAAAAGAACAACGATCTGGCTAAGTCAAGATGTGATGGACAGACTGGATGAAATGACAAAAACGGATGACAGTAAAAGTCGAAGTGAGTTTATTGAAAGAGCAATTAAGTTTTATGATGGTTACAATCGCTCAACGTTGGAAAATCAGTATTTGCCTGTTGCTATTTCAAGTGCAGTTCAAGGAACTGTTAAATCAAGTGAAGATCGTATTTCAAAATTGCTTTATAAAAATACAGTAGAGCTTTCAATGGTTATGAATGTTCTTTCAGCAATAGCTGATGTTGATAATGATACTCTAAAAAAATTAAGAGTGAAATGTATGAATGAAGTTAAAGCAACCAATGGCAAGATAAGTTTTGAAGAAATAAATAAATATCAAAAAGGTTCCTGATTCATAATAGCTATATAAAAACTGTTGTGATAGTATGTCGTCTAGAAAGGAATGATCTACATGTCAAAACAGGATGAATTTATAAAACAACTTTATTATGGAGATGACTTATTCTATGAAAATACTAGAAAAGATTCTTCAAAAAAATGTGAGTTAAATAAAATAAGAGATGAAATTCATAAAAAAATTATGAAGGCATTGATACAGGTATATGGCGAGGAAGAAGCAAACAAAATAAATGAAGAATGGATAGGATGTTCATCAGAAATAGAAATTGAAAATGAAATAGTTATTTTTAAAGAGGCATTGTATTTGGGATATGATCTTGCAGATGTATTTTTTAATAGAAGATAGGAAGTATATGTTAGGAAACTTTAAAAAGGTTTCCTTTTTTATTTGGTAAATATTATGGTAAGAGTTATTGTTAAGTCAGGATATATGAAAGGTAAAAGTCATAAAGAATATTATGTGAATTATATCGCTACTAGAGAAGGTGTAGAAAAGTTTAAAAGTGATTATGGAAATATGAAGGCAACAAAGAAACAGCAGAAACTTATTCAACAGCTTATAAAGGATTATCCAACTGCAACAGGAATGTTTGAATATAATGATTTCAAAGAAAATCCAACAAGAGAAAATGCCAGTGAATTTATATCGAGTGTAATTGATAGTAATCTTGATGATATTACAACAAAAGAAAATTATATAGATTATATTTCACATCGTCCTAGAGTAGAAAAACTTGGTGAGCATGGTTTGTTTTCAGATGCAGGTCTTCAATTTGAACTGAATGATGTTGTCAAAGAAATAGGAGAACATGAAGGCAACGTCTGGACACATATCATTTCTATAAAAAGAGAGGATGCTACCCGTTTAGGCTTTGATTCAGTTCAAAGCTGGATGTCACTTTGTCAGGAAAAAAGAAATGATCTGGCAAAGGCAATGAAGATAGATCCGAACAATCTCAAATGGTTTGCTGCTTTTCATAATGAAGGTCATCATCCTCATATTCATATGGTTGTCTATTCAAAGAATCCTAAAGAGGGTTATTTAACTAAAAAAGGAATAGAGTCAATCAGAAAACAGTATGCTGGAAGTATTTTTAAAAATGATCTTTTACATATTTATGAAAATCAGACTGCCAATCGAGATGAAATAAAAAAATACAGTAAAGAAAAAGTCGTTGAAATTTTAAATGGAATGGATCATGAACATTTTGACAGTTCACAGATTTTTAATGACCTTTTAAAACTCAAAATGAGCTTGAAAGATTATCATGGAAGAATGATGTATGCATATATTCCAAAGGAATCAAAGCAGATTATCAACGATATTTTAAGAGAACTTGAAAAGGATGAAAATATTGCACAGCTATATGAACAATGGTATCTGTATAAACAACAAGTCAATGAGACATATAATGACACTGTCCTTGAACGTTTACTACTTCTTGAACAAAAAGAATTTAAAAGCATCAAGAATATGATTTTAAATATGGTCATGCAGGATTTTGAAGATATTCATAATTTCGGCAATAGTGAATTGGATGATGTGACTAATGAAACAGGTATGGAATTTAATGAAGAAAATAGTTTGTTAGAAGAATATAAAATAAGGCGTGACTATAAAAAAATAGGTGATATCAATTTAGCAATTAAAAACAATGAATTTGAAATGATTTCAGAAAGTATAGAATGGCTTGAAAAATGTGAACTTCCATTAGCTAAATATATACTTGGTAAAATCTATCATGATGGATTCTATGTAGATCGTGATTTGGATAAGGCAATAGAATGTTATAAACAAAGTGGTGATAACAAATTTGCTTATAACCGACTAGCAAATATCTATAGGGAATTAGGAGATAATGATTTGTATGTTCATTATCTTTATCAGTCGGCAAATGAAAATTTTTCAGTAGCACAATTTAAAATTGGTAAAATTCTTGTTGAAGGTGAAGTTACTGAAAAGAATGTAGAGCAAGGAATTTATTATTTGAATAAAGCTTGTGAATATAGAAATGAATATGCACAGTATTATTTAGGCAAAATGTACCTTTTAGGAAAAGATGTTGAAAAGGATAAAGAGAGAGCTATAAAACTATTAACATTGGCCGCTGAAAATGGAAATGAATACGCTCAATATTTTTTAGATCATATAGATGATATAAAAGAAGTTCCATTAAGTATGATGACAACAAGAATGTTTCGTCATATTGGAAGAATCATTGAAAATGAGTTGCCAATAAGGAATACCATTCTTACAGGAGTCGAACATAAACTCAAACAGAAATTAATAAGAAAACGAAGTGCAACGGGACATAGAGAAGATGATCATTCACTTCGTTTTTAATTTGAAGAAAAAGGTGAAAGATATGAAGGATAAAATTAAAAGTATTAAGCATATACAAAAAGATGAGTCTATGAAAGTAAAGTCAATCAAAGGCAAAAAGCAAAATAAAAAGAAAAAAGCAAGGAGGCATCAGTAATGGCACGAATGTTCAGTGAAGAACAGATTGCAATGGCTAATTCAGTTGATATTGCATCTTTTCTTCAAATGCAAGGTGAAGCACTCATAAAATCAGGAAAGGATATGAGATGGGCAAGGCATACAAGTATTACTGTAAGAGGTAATCGCTTTTATGATTGGAAGGCAGAAGCAGGTGGTTATCCAATAGCGTTTGTTCAAAGATATTTTAACTATAATTTTAAACAGGCTGTGGAATTTCTTCTATCCAATGTGGGTGATCTTCAAATGTCAGTTCCTTATGAAAAAACTGAGAAGGCAGAATTTAAACTTCCTGAAAAAAATGAAACTTTAAACAGGGTCTATGGATATCTTTTGAAAACAAGATTTCTTGATAAGGAAGTCATTGATGAATTTGTAAGAAAAGGTTTGATCTACGAAGATAAGGAATATCACAATGCTGTATTTGTTGGTTTGGATGAAAATGGTGTGGCTCGTCATGGGCATAAAAGAGGTACTGCAACTTATGGTAAAAATCAGTCATTTAGAGGAAATATAGAAGGCTCTGATCCATTATATCCGTTTCATTATAAAGGATCATCCAACAAGGTTTATGTTTTTGAAGCACCTATTGATATGCTTTCCTATATTTCTTTAAACAAAGCGAATTGGATGGAAAACAGTTATATTGCTTTGAATGGACTTTCTAAAATAGGACTGGATCATTTTTTAGATGTTCACCCAAATATTAATAAAATTTATTTGTGTCTGGATCATGATATTGCAGGTATCGAAGGAGCAGAGAGAATAAGTGATTTTCTAAATGAAAAAGGCAGTTACACTATTTCATGTATTCGAGCAAGAAATAAAGATTTTAATGAAGATCTGAAAGAACAAAATAATGTTGAATTTATTAAATCAACGGACAGTCCCAAATATCAGGAAGCAATGAAATATGTTTCAAATATCAAAAGTGATTTTAAAACAATTGTAAAAGACAAATTTCAAGAAGATGAATTTGATTCGCTTTTTGCCAAGTTTTATTATTCTTTTAATGGAAAAGAACCACGAGATGATTTTAAGTTTCAGGCACAGTTGGATAGACTTTTAAAAATGACAATGATCCATGAGCATTCTCTTTTAGGATTCTCTCATCCATTATCAGATAATTCACCAGTCTGGTCATATTTAAAACAGGATTATAGAAGTTATAGGGACAATGGCAATACAAAAAAGATGTTTGAAAATGTTTGTCAGTCAGTAGCTGACTATAAAAACTGTGTTAAAGAAAATAACAGAAATAATCTAGTAAAGGCTTGTAGAAATTTATCTGCAGGTCTTTTTTATATGGATGTTCATTATAGAAGGGAGATTTATAAAGCTATGGAAAATAAACAGGCATATGGTCTTCTTGAAGAAGAACGACCAAAGGCAAAGATGATAGGTGAAGATGGAAATATTTTTAATCTTATGGGTATTGCCTCAAGAACATTGAAAAGTGCAGGGTATGAAGAAAAAGCCAACGAGATGTTTGAAAGAATAACTTTCAATGCGAAAAGCTATGATGAGGCTTTGAATATTATCAGTGAATATGTTGAACCAGTTGAAAATTATGAGGAGTCTTTTCAAATGAAAGGATTTGAATGAATAGGTGAAGAAGGTGAGAAAAAACAATGACAAAATCACAAGGAATATTTATAGCGTTTGGTATTTTATTCTTTCTTTTTATAGGATGTGCTATGTATTTTAATGGAAACTATAATCTGAATAAGATCAAATCGAAAACAGTCGGTGATGGACAATATGGAACAGCTCGATTTGCGACAGATAAAGAGGTTCATCAAAGTTTGAAATATATTGAATTTGACAGTGTGAATTGGAGAAAAGGTATTGATCTTCCGAAATCACAGGGATTGGTTGTAGGAAGTAAAATAAACTTTGGAAAAACATTTGGATATGTTGATTGTGATGATATTCATTTATTGATGATTGGTGCTGCTGGTGTTGGAAAAACAGCCCATTTTTTATATCCAAATTTAGAATATGCCTGTGCCAGTGGTGTCTCTTTTATAACAACGGATACAAAAGGTGATCTGTATCGTAATTATGGTGGAATTGCTCATGACTATTATGGGTACAATATTTCAGTTATTGACTTAAGAAATCCTCTTTTTTCAGATGGGAACAATATGCTTCATATGGTCAATAAATATATGGATCAGTACAAACAAAACAGAAATGATTTGTCTTTAAAAGCCAAAACAGAAAAGTACGCCAAAATAATTGCTAAAACAATTATCTTTTCTGATGGGGAAAGTGCATCAAGCTATGGTCAGAATTCATTCTTTTATGATTCAGCAGAGGGACTTCTTACAAGTATCATTTTAATTATTTCTGAATTTTGTGATGATGGAGAAAGACATATCGTCAGTGTATTTAAGCTTGTTCAGGATCTGTTAAAACCTTCTGGAATAAAAGGGAAAACACAGTTTCAGATCTTGCTTGATTATTTGCCTGATAACCATAAAGCAAAGTGGTTTTCTGGTGCTGCTTTGAATACAGGAGAACAGGCAATGATGTCTGTTCTTTCTACTGTTTTATCACGTTTAAATGCATTTATTGATTCTGAAATTGAACAGATATTATGTTTTGAAACTACAGTTGATATAGAAAAATTCTGCAGTGAAAAATCTGCAATCTTTTTAGTAATGCCTGAAGAAGATAACACAAAACACTTTTTGATTTCTCTTTTTATTCAACAGTATTATCGTGAAATGTTGGCTTGTGCTGATAGTCAGGGTGGTAGATTAAAAAGAAAGGTCATTATGTATCTAGATGAAATTGGAACTATTCCCAAAATCGAATCAGCAGAAATGATGTTTTCGGCATCTAGATCAAGAAATATTTCCATAGTAGCAATAATTCAATCATTAGCACAGTTAGAAAAGAATTATGGAAAAGAAGGAGCAAGTATTATTGTGGATAACTGTCAGGATACACTGTTTGGTGGTTTTGCACCTAATTCAGAAACAGCAAAAGTAATGAGTGAAAATCTTGGGTCAAAGACTGTTATGAGTGGATCAGTCAGTAAAGGGAAAAATGATCCATCACAGTCTTTACAAATGATAGAAAGACCTCTTATGACAACAGATGAATTAAAGAGCATGCCAAAGGGTCATTTTATTTTGATGAAGACTGGAATGCATCCAATGAAAACAGTTTTAAGATTATTCATTAAGTGGAAGATAAAATTGGACAAGGAATATCAAGTCAATCAAAGAGTACAAAGAGAAGTTAAATATGCAGATATAAATAAGATCACATCAATTTTAAAATGTAAGTTTGAAAAAGATGACAATATAAAATTTGATCTTAAAAAAATAATAAATGAGGCGGGTGTCAAAGTTGAATAAGGATTATATGTATTTTTATACAAAAGTATCAAGTGCAAATGTAACTCCAGCAGGAAGAATGGTTTATAGAGCATTACTACGATACGCAAACAGGAAAACATGGTCTTGTTTCCCATCGGTTAAAACAATTGTTAATGACACAGGACTATCAGAAAGAACAGTAAGAAAACAAATAAAGATACTTGTAGAAGAAGAACTCATAATAAAAATCCCAAGAAAAAGAGAAAACAACGGAAATACATCTAATATGTATTTTTTTAATTGATCTTTATCTTGGGATAGATGTAATTATATAAGTGCATAAGGATGGTGCAGATAGATCATCCCTGTAACTTGTTTTCTAATGATTTTTCAGAAAATAAAAATATTAATAAATTGGATATTCATAAAATATATTTATAAATATAAGCAAAGCGGAAAATAAAATGATATGATATTATTATAAAAAGGAGGAGAGGTTAATATGGTAATAGACTTATCAATGCTTATGACACAAGATAGTAAGGAGATAGATCCTCGGGCAATTTTTAATTCACTTTTAAATAAATCGAAAAAATATAATGGTTATTTAAGAGATGTTCAATCGGAAGTGTTAGATAAATGGTTTGATCAGAGAAACAACAAAGATAACGTTATAAAAATGAATACAGGAAGTGGAAAAACTGTAGTTGCATTATTAATTTTACAAAGTTGTATGAATGAAATGAATGAGAAAAGTGTATATATTGTTCCAGATAAGTATTTGGTTGAACAAGTTGAAACTGAAGCAAAAGATCTAGGAATAAATGTTACAACTGATCCAAATGATTTAAAATTCATGCAAAAAAAAGCAATATTAATAATTACAATGCATAAATTAATAAATGGAAAATCTATTTTTGGATTAAGATATGAAAATAACATAGATGTAGGAACATTCTTGATAGATGATGTACATAGATGTATGGAGATAGCAGAGGATCAAAGTACCTTAATTATCAATAGAAGTGATAATAAAAAATTGTACAGCGATATAGTTTTATTATTTGCAGATGAATTAGCAAGGCAAAATAAAATGAATTTTAATAAAATAGTAGGTAATGATTTTTTAGCTATGCCGATGCTTATTCCATTTTGGAAATGGCAAGATAAAAAAGAAGCGGTTGTGAATCTAATATCAAAATATCGAGACTGCTATGCTTTTGTTTTACCGTTAATAGAAAATATATTTGAATTATGCCATTGTACAATATCGAATGATCGCATTGAAATATCACCAAAGTGTATACCAATACATAAAATAAAGAAATTTGCAACTGCAAAAAGAAGGATATATATGAGTGCAACATTAAGTGACGATAGTGTTTTAATTTCTAATTTTGATGTAGAAAAGGATATTTTAAAGAAATCTATAGTTCCTAAAAAAGCGTCTGATATAGGAGATAGGATGATTTTATATCCGCAAGCATTAAATCCAGAGATATCGGATGAATCATTAAAAAATAAATTAAAGGAATTATCTGAAAAATATAGAGTGATAGTAATTGTTCCATCAAATATAAGAGCTAACTTTTGGAATGATGTTGCGGATCATATTTATACAGGTGAAAGTTTAAATATGATAAGAGATAAAACAAGAGGTCTTGATGTTGTTGTTAATAGATATGAAGGTATTGATTTACCAGATGATAGTTGTAGAATTTTAGTAATAGATGGTTTACCTACAGGTCGAAAACAATATGATATCATCAAAGAATCCTGTTTAAATCTAAATGAAAAAACCATTAAGAATAGGATTCAAAAAATAGAACAAGGTATGGGAAGAGGAGTACGATCAAATGAAGACTATTGCTCAATAGTATTAATGAGGAAAGATCTCATAAATATAATATATAATTCTAATGGAGATAAATATTTCAGTCCAGCAACACAAAAACAATTTGAGTTATCGTTAGCAATGTATGATCAATTATATAATCAATCTTTAGACGATATTATTGAAACCCTTGATTTATGTTTAGAACAAAATGAGAGATGGGTTAGTATAGGTAAGTCACATTTAAATAAAGTTGATTATGATAGTAAGTTATCTTTCTCAAATGATGCAATAGTAGAAAGAAAAGCTTTTAATTGTGCTTTGAAACATAATTATGAAGAAGCAAGTTCTTCGTTCAATACACTTTTGCAAAATGATGATAAAGATACTTGTGGTTGGATTATGCAGGAAAAAGCAGAGTATCTCTATTTACAAGATCCAGCTAGTGCTCATAAGCTTATGCAATCTGCGCATGAAAAGAATACTAGTCTTTTGATTCCAATGGATGGTATAAGAAATATAAGAAATATAAAAATGATTGATAGGATTGAAAATATTCTAGAATATAAAAATATTAAAAGTAAAGATTCAAATGGGTATATTATATATGTAGAAAGCGTTTTGGATGATTTGAAATTCATCGCCAATGATGTGGATTATAATGCTCCAAAAAGATTTGAAAAGGCGATACATGAATTAGGAAAAATACTAGGATTTGATTCTTGTAGACCAGAAAAAGAGTATGGTGATGGAGGTCCAGATAATCTTTGGTTTGTTGATAATAATATGGCATTTGTAATTGAATGCAAAAGTGGTGCAATTAGTAAAGAAATATCTAAAGACGATTGTGCTCAGTTATTATCATCATCGCAATGGTTTACTAATAAGTATTGTTCAACGGATAGAAGTATTGACTATGTTCCTATTTTAATTCATAAGTCGTATACATTTGCTAATGATGCGTCTCCTAGTGGTAATATGGTTATTATAGGAGAAAAAGAGATGAATAATATTAGAGACGCGATCAAAAAATTTACTAAGAGTTTGACAAGTATTTCCAATGCAACAAATAATACAGATGAGATTCAAAAATTATTACAAATGTATTATTTAACTCCCAAACTATTTCTAGATAAATTTACTCATAAATATAAATAGATATAAAATTACATTTTTTCATTTCATAGTAAATATTTAAATATCCTAACTTATTAAATGAGTAATAGATATTTAATAAGTTATAAAGTCCTTGATATACAAGGACTTTTTATAATATGTTCTCAATATGAATTATGTAAAAAAATAGGTCAATTCGGGTGAAATAATTCAAAATAGAAAAAATTTTAGGGATACATTATTAAATATCACTAGTTTTACCGAATAATTGTAGTTAAATATAGTATAACTATATTGTATTATAATAAATATCTTGTTTCTTATATATAAACTGGTCAACCTTTTTTATATAAAATATATAATAACAAGAGTTATTTATGATATGTGTTGTATTAAGAAAATCTGTCAATTTAAATGAATTTTTTCTGGTGGGAAAAGCTTCTTTTATAGAATCAGAAAATATGTAGCATTTAATTAATTTTTTAGTTATTTTTTTGCACCTCCTACGAATAAATTAATATTTTTATTATAGTAAAGTATAACTAAAAAATGAACATAATAAATTCTTTCTTTACTATCAGTATAGCATGAAAAATTTTATTTTTTAGACTTGAATTATTCTTTTTTTAAATGTAAAATATGTCGATATTTTCAACGTAATTTTAAATATTTGAATTTGTTGTTAATTATAATAAACAGCTTATTATATCACGTAAAAACATATTGTTCTAGATAGATTATTTATGTTTAAATTGATAATTATATTTAAGAAGCAATAGTAGATAGATACATATTTTTAGGAGAAGTATGTTTTATTTTTTTTACGAGTTTCATATCGTTTAATAAGTCAAATTTGTATATATAATTTAAAGAATCGACAGTATAAAGACTATTATTTTTAATTGCCATAGATTTTATACAAATATTCGAATTTATAGTTTTGAACTTATTATTTTTTAGATTAAATATTGTAAATTTTGCTTTGTTTAAAGACACTTCATTAGTGTGAGATATTAACAAATACTTTTTATACTTAACAATTTCACCAATATATGATGTATTTTCAAAAGAAATAATGTTTTCAATTATATTAGTCTTTAAATTTAAAATAATTAGTTTAGAAATATTTTGATCGTTCATGTCATACGAAACAGGAATATAAGCTTTATTTTTATAAATGATATATTTTCTTTGACAATTACCTATTGTAGTTATATCAATATTTTTTATTGGTTGTAAATTATGATCATATATTTGAAGAGTTGAATATATGAATTCTTTATTTAAAGAGTTTACAAAACAGTACACATATTTATTTGTAGAAAAAACTAAACTTAAGTATTGGTCATTGAGTGAGAGATCATTATATTTTTTATTTTTCATATCATATTGTGTCAGATACGAAATCATATTTAAATTGCTAGATGTATAAAGATATCTTTTTGAAACTGATACACACTGAATGTTATTTTTATTAACATATATCTCATGAACCTGTTTTGTTTTTTTATTAATTGAGATAATCTTTTTTGCATCATGCTTATTTCCAATACCTCTTGGCACTAAATAAATATTTGAATTTTTATACTGTGGTTGATAAAAGTGTGTTCCTAATTCGGCATAATTATATTTATAAATATTCTTTTTGGTTAAATTGCTATCATAAAATGTTATTTGACTTTTATTGGTTGTAGATGATGTATCAATAACAGAAATAGAGTAATTATTACGTTTTGGATTACATGCTATACAATTAAATCCAATAGTAAATATTATAAATGTTTTAATTATTTTTTTCATTTTAATCTCTCCATTCTTATAAAGTAAAAGGCGATTTTTCGCCTTTTTTACATAAATAATATTATTTTTTACGATAAATTAATTTAGTTTTACTTGTGTTAACAAGTTCCATTGGATGAATTGCTTTCCCTGTTAATATATCAAAGTCCCCAGTATTTAAGTCAATATCATATAGATCTAAATAAGCAGAACGAATTAATTGGGAACAGTAAAATTTATCTCTATAATCCATTCTATAAAAATTCCAATTATATGGTTTTCCTAATTGTGAATAACAATAGTCTGCAGCCGATACATCTTGTTTGGATGTTGTATCCTTGACTGTTACTGCATAAGCTTGATTTTTGGATGTATTCCAATTATTTGGACCAATCTCTACACCTGGTTCATTTGCTTCAACTACAGTAGATGAAGTATATATTATTGATGAGTGACCTGTTTTAATAACACCTTTATAGGCATCATCAGTAACTAAAATAACTCCTTTTCTAGTAGGATATGTTCCTGTTGCTGTACGAGTTTTTAATTTATCATCACGGTTGATTTCTAAATTATTTGCTTTAGTTATCAGTTCATTCACTTCTTCTTTTGGAAAGATAGTATCTTGATCGTTAGTATAATCTAATGCAGATACATTTGATAGATTTGATGATATAACAAAAATAAAACCTAAATTTACTTTAAGAAAACAATTAATAATATTTTTCATACTTATACCTCATTTCTTTTTATATAGATATCTATAAAATCATTATACTTAAAAAAGAGTAATTTTATAGATAGGATGGTTAAGAAGCAAGTTATATGAATGACATACATTAATTGTAAGAGAAAAAGATTATTTTGAGCATAGAATTTGGAAAAAAATTACCTGTTAATCATAAATTGTGCATCTTAAACAAAATATATTTACATTATATATAGCGCTTTCATATAATGGACTTGTAAGAAGTCTAGACTTTATAATTTAATACGAAAGAAGGTAAAGGTTATGAAAAAAAACAAATTTAGAATTTTAGTTTGTTTAGGAATTATAGCATCTAGTTTAACTGGAGTCTCTGCTGCTACAGCGAGTATTAATTCTAGTGTACCAACAGCACAAGGATATAAAACAGTTACTTCAAAAAGTAAAACACAAACAACCAATTATGGTACTGTAAGATTGACTAAGAAAGAACCGGATGCTGTATCTTTTTCAGCAAAAAATAATGGGGGAAGTTATGGTAGCGTAACAACAGTTACACAAACAGGTACTACATATCGTGTTAACTATACAGGAACATTTGGATCTGGAACACCAATGACAGCTAGATTTAGAAATCATAATTGGTCATTAAACAGCAATATGATTACAGGTACTTTCGATTACAAATAAATAAATTAAAGAATAAGAAATTTGTAAAAATTTCTTATTCTTATTTAATGATAAATATCATATCAATTGATGAATGGAGTTAAAATATGAATAAAAAAATAATACAATACAGGAAACAATTAAAATTGATTAATTTATATGACAAAAAAATAAGAAATACAAATTATAGCACAAAATATAATAATTTAAATAGTATATTTTTTTAATAGAAAACGTAATATTGAATATTTCGATGATTATTATAAAAAAGTAGAGAAGCTATGAAAGAGTTTAAATATAATATTAAAATTCTATTAAGAAAGAAAGAGCTATATTATTGTATTATTGGTGTTTTGTTAATCAATGCGATTCATGTAATTTTGGTAATTAATCACTATTCACCAAATATGATTTTGAAAACGGGTGAATATCAGTTTATTTTATATAATAATGAGGTAACTATAATGTCATTGGTAATAATAGCGTTACCGATTCTAACTTCTCTTGTTTTATCAGATACGAGTTGGAATGATAAACATTTAGGGTACAATAATTATTTATATACACGTTTGAATATTAGAAAAAATATTTTTTCTAGATTATTTCTATCTTTTATTACAACTTTTATAATTTGTTTTGTAGGTTTCATATTAAATTATTTAACACTACGTTTCATTTTTGGTAGTGGAAATCTTATATCAAATTTTCAAGAATTACCGTATGATCGAGTAATAGCACCGGAGTTTTTTTTAGATTCTATCAGATATTATAATCCTGTACTATTTATTATTTTAATTAGTTTGCATGAGTCAGTAATTATAGGATTACTTGCAACAATTTCTTATTCTTTTTCATTTTTTACAAAGCAAAAATTAATTATTTATTTTCAAGTTACCCTTATTATGATTGTACTTGAGGTTGTGTTTTCTTTTATTGGTATCAGCCAGTTTTCAATCATAAAGCAGTTACAGCCAAATTCATCGTTCTCGGTTTATCAAAGTATTATTTTATATATTGTACTTTCTTTAATAGCTATTACACCAGTTTTGTTAATTACAAAGAAAGGTGATATATTATGAAAAGATTTTTTTGTAATTCATTGTTCTATATTGGGATAGTTATTATGATTCTTTTAGGTATAGCTGTTGGATATAATATAGATCATAATTTTTTAAAGTTGTATACTGCAAAAATGGGACAAGTTCCTATAAGATACTGCATTTTTATTATTATTCTTTTTATAGATTATCTTTTATTTGAAGAAATAAATCATTACACTTTTATATTTAGATATAAGTCGGTGTCAAATTTTATAATAAAAAGTATGAAACAAGAAGTAATTATGTCAGTAATTTTACTATTAATTTTTCATTTGCCCATATTCATATTAAATACAAAGGAATTTATCAACAATATTATTTTGATTATGCTAGTAATTTTGAATATAACTTTAATTTTTTCAGTTATGCTGGCTATTATTAGATTACTTAATGTATGGATTAATAACAGAATTATTTCTACTAGTATTTTTTTATTAGTATTTGCTTGTTTGGATGTTTTATTAGGACACTTTAGCTATTTTTATATGGAACATTATATTTTTGATTTTGATGCAATTCTTGTTCTACCATATGTTTATCACTTTTATCCATTTATTTTTTCATTTATGTGTACATTGGATATTGTTTTACTTTTTGTAACATCAAAAAAAATGAAGGAAAGGGATTATATAATAAAACAAAATGAAATTTGTGAATAAAAAAGATTTTTTGATATATCTATTAATTTTACTAGCCGTAACTTATTTAAAAAGTATATATCTTTCCGAAGTATATACAGATAATTGGTGGTATCAAGCGCTTATCTTTTTTGGTAGTGACCAATTTGTAAATATACTATGGCTTATTCCAATTTTGATTCAGGTATTTTTTATATCAAAAAAAATATATGTAGAACTAAATTATTTTGATTTGAGATATAAAAACAGGAATAATTTTTTAAAAAATATATTTTTGTGTTTTATTAAAGAGCATACAATTTACACAACGTCTTTTATAGTAGTACAAATAATTGGATTGATGATATTAACAGGAATACCGTTTAAATTTGATGTGGGTATATTAGAATTGTTTTGCAAATATTATATTGAAATTATGTTTTATATTTGGTTACTTATTCTTGTTTCACTTGTTATTCAAAAATATACTATATCATTTCTTATAGAGTTAACTTTACTATTGGTTTTGCTAAATATATTAAAAAGTAGTTTATTTCCTATTATTTCTTTATACTATAATTACTCTTTTAATTTTTTAACACTTCCTTGTATATGCTTTGTATTACATTTTATAAAAAAAATTTATATTTCTAGGGATCTGTTAGGAGGAATAAAATATGATATTAGAGATTGAAAATTATTCAAAAACGATTAATAAAAGAATAATATTGGATAATATTAATCTTACATTTAGAAGTGGTAATGTTTATGGATTCTATGGAAGAAACGGTTCAGGGAAAACAATGTTATTTCGTGCATTGACAACACTTATTTATCCAACAAAAGGGGATGTAAAAGTTGATGGAAAATCAATTCTTAAAGAAGAATTTGATTTGAGCCAAATTGGTATACTAATTGAGAATCCGGGTTTTTATCCACATTTGACGGGTTTTGAAAATTTAGAAATGTTATATAGGTTAAATAATGAAAAGAATGATCAACATATTTATGATGTTTTAAAAAGTGTAGGATTGGATTATGCTGGTGATAAAAAGTATAAAGAATATTCTTTGGGAATGAAGCAAAGACTGAGGATTGCTCAAGCAATTATGGAAAATCAAAGAATAATTATACTTGATGAACCAACTAATGGAATAGATAGAAATGGGTTAAAGGATGTTCATAAAATTATAAAAGAAGAAAAGAACAAAGACAAAATTATATTATTAGCAAGTCATGATTTAGATGATTTAAATTTACTATGTGATGAAATTTATTTTATAGAAAATGGAAGAATTAAAGATTCTTTAACGGAGATAAGCAATGATTAAATATTTGAGGATGTTTTGTCTTTGCTGTTTAGTGTTATTTGCAGGATTAGGATTTTATGGAAAGAATAAATTTCATAGAATAGAATATTTTGATATTGAAAATAATTTTAAGTATACAACGATGAGCAATCAAGATTTTTTAAAACTATATCCTGATACAGCAAAAAAAATGATTAATGATCAAGAAGTAACATCAATGGCGCAACTTGTTGATCAATCAGATTATATTTTAAAAGTAAAAAATACTTCAAAAAAGAAGATAGCAGGCAATGGAATAGTTAATGAATGTGAGGTTTTAAAAACATACAAGGGTAAAGTTAAACAAACGGTAAATATTTATGATATGACATATGTAATTGATCAAACATCTGTTGGCTACATCGAGGGATCGAAACCGCTGGTTCCTTTAAGGGAATATATCGTATTTTTAAAAAAATCAAAAAATGCAAACGTAAAAAATACTTATATGTTTTCAAGTGCTCATTTTGGCGCATTTGATGTAGGAGATAGAAATGAAAGTATAAATGATTATGATAATGATTCATTGACTTTAAAACAAACATATTCTTATGATTATATTGGATGTGACGATCAATTTGTAGAGAAATATCAATCTTTAAAAAAACAACTTGATTATATAGATAAATAAAAGGATTTATTGGTTTTAGCCAATGAATCCTTTTATTTTAGGGTATTCAAGTATTTTGAAGAATCTAATTTTAGAGTTTAATTTTTTAAATTAATTTTATAAAATTATCTATTTTTTATACTGTTTTTGTTGATTTTAAAATCAACTGGGAATATCAAAAGATATCAGAATGCTTGCATATGAATTATTAAGCTTTTTAATACTTAAAGAACTATATTTATTTAGTAAGATTTCGTTAATATTTTTTTTGATATTGAATTCATTAATTGATAAACAAGAATACAATATTTTTAAAATAATTTTATTTGCTGTTTTTACTGATTTTATTATTATAATTTTATCAGAAGTAGTAACTTGTATACAGGAATCAATAGATAGATTTATAATGTATTCAAATAAAATCAGTTGTGTATGGTAGTCTAAATTATCAAAATCGCTATATTCAATTACGGTTTTAATATCAATATCATTTTCAATGATTTTTGATAGGTTATTATTTATTATATAGTTTAAAATATATGAGTTACTGTATATTGCATTGAATTCTTTATATGCTGTATTAGATAGCTTATTCAAGACATTAGTTGCTTCTGAGTAATTCGAATCATTAAATAATGAATTTAATTGATTACAAGTATGAAGCAGATTGTGTAAAAAGCGGAAATTATTATCATATTGTTGGGATAATAGGTCTAATTTAGAATTAAATAATTCCTCTTTTTGTTTTGCAATTTGAAGCTTGTGCCTCATATTTGTGGAGTTAATAGCTAACATAAAAATAAAGAAAAATATAATATTTGATATTGCTAATCCTACTGTAGTAATAAGGATTTGTGGATTAGTATGCAACAAATCAAAATAATCACCCATAGTTACTAATAAAATAATAGTAATGATTGGAAGTATAAATGCTAACCACGTATATTTTGGTAAGTATTCAGATTTAATATATTTTAAGATTTTAACATAGATAAAAACAAAAAGTGTTAAAATAGCATATGAAAAAAATGTTCCAAATATAAATCCACGAGAGGAAGTATCTCGAGTTATTTTTATAAATAAAATATTATTTAAACAAAATGCAACAAGTATTTCTGATAAAATTTGGATTAAAAAATAAGGAATTATAGTCATTACTTTTTGTATTATCCGTCCGTTATATTGAACAAAAACATAGATAAAATATATTGCTAATAAAATTATACTTTTCAATGGAGAAGCACCGTTATAATTGGTTAGACATACAATTGTAGTTGATAATAATAAAATAATTATTGATTTGTTTTTTGAATATTTTAAAGTTAAAAAAGAATTTGCTATGTAACTGATTAGAATAAAAGAAATTATGTTAGAAATAATAATCATAATGTTTCATGTAGAAAATCATTATATTTTTGATCAAATTCTTTTTTATAGTGTCTAGAAAGTGGAATGCTCTCGTTATTGATTAAAATAATTTCATTTTTTTTAAATGCACTAATATACTCAAGATTTACTAAAAATGCTTTATATGGGTATGCAAAACCAAATTCATTAAGTTTATCATACCAGTATTTTAAGGTGCAATTTGTAATAATTGTGTTACCATCCAATTTGTGTATAGTTGATTTCCTATCTACAAATTCTATATAAAGTATATCTTTAACAAAAATTTTATGGTTGCTTATTTTTGAATCATAAAAGCCGATTGATTTTTTAATATATTTTTTTATTACTGATTCCATTTCTAAATTAAATTCCAATTGATTTATAGGCTTTATAAAATACCTGTCTGCATGTATTTTATATCCATCAATTGCATATTTTGAATAACTTGTTGTTATTATGATTCTACAATCATGTTTAAGCTCTTGAAGTTCCAATCCGATGTCAATACCATTTTCTTCATTGATTTCCATATCTAGAAAAAGTAAATCAGATTTTTTTATATTTTGTAATAAATCAGGTTTGTTTTTACAAATATGAATTTGATATTGTAAATTTACTTTGATAAAAAATTTTTCTATGCATTGTAAAAGTTGATCTATATCTTTTTGATTATCATCATAAATTAGAATATTTATCATTACCATCATCACCTCTTAAAATTATTTTATCAAATTATAAATGTTATGAAAATATTCTTTTAATATATGAGACAGATAAACTTATCAATGAAATAACAATAACTGAAAAAATAATATTTATTAATGTATGTATTGAGTATTTATAAGATATAATAATAAATCCAATATATAAAAATTCGATTATGATAGATTTCTTCTTATATAGATTAATTTGATTGTTTGTCAATCGTTTGTTTTTGTGATCAACAGGTGCTATTAAAAAAGTTTCAATTAGTAGAATTAAACTTGTTAAAACAACTAGCCTAAAACTCACAAAAAATTGTTTAGATAACAAAGGCGGGATTATAGAAATCAAGGTAGAAAAAAATATACATATTATATTACTTGAGAAATGAAAACCGCCGATATATCTTCGTAATGGAATGTATAATAAAAGAAAAATAATTGTTTGTTTAAAACAATCGTAATAAAAAGCTAATATAAAAGTAAAAATTAAGTATACAAAATAATGTGTAAAATTTGCCCATCCATAATAAAATAAGTCTTCATCCATGTTAATATCATTATTTTTCAAAATATTATATATTTTTTTATTCATTGTTACCCTTGTTCACATTATTAAAATAATTGATTAATTGAGTTAATATTTGATATTCTTCATCATTGATATCTCGAACAGATAATTCTAAAGGATGATCATATTTTATTAAGTAATCAGTTGTTATATTACAAACGAGGGCAATCATTGTAATATGAGCTATTGTTGGTGTTGATAAACCTTGTTCCCAATTATTTATAGTTGCTCTTGTAACATCTATTTTCTTAGCAAATTTATCTTGACTAAGATCCAATATATTTGTTCTTAAAAATTTTATTTTATCTGCTATATCCATAATCTATTCCCTGCTTATTTATTATCTTTCATTAGTTTGTATAAATCGAAAATAACATCACGTTGTTCATCTGTTAATGTTTCAATATTTAGACCTTTTCTACTTTCATTAAATAGTATCATTTCAGAGGATGTATCTAAAATGTTCATTAGTTCTATTACTGTATCTAAATGAATAATTCCACCACCTGCTTCCCAACCTTTTAAAACGCTTTCGTTAACTTTCAATAAAGCAGCTAACTCAAGGGGTTTCATTTTTCTTTTCTCTCTAGCAATTTGTAAACCTGATTTATTTTTAGTCGTCATATTTATATCACCTTATTAATAATTGATTATAGATATAGTATATTTTGAATTTATTAAATTGTAATATACATAAACATTGCAAAAATGATTAAAGCTATACAATAATTATGTATAATTGTATAATGATAGTCATAAAACAAAGAAAAGTATGTGTTTTATATATAAAAATGGTATTTTAACCACACTCTATTTATGAAAAACGTAATAGGTGATATTCTTTTTTTATGGAAATAAATTTGATGAAAGGAGATTATAAACATGAAAAATGGGAAAAAGTTCTTTTTAAATTCATTTGCATTTCTAATGTCATTTTTAGCTATTTCTTCTGTAAATAGTGCATGTGCCATTATATTTGGACAAGAAAAGGAACCAGATAGTTTAGCACGATATAAAAAGTGTTAATTTTATTTAAAGAGTATATTAATTTTGATATCATCAGTGTTTTTACATTGATGATATTTAGTTATTAAGAAAATTATTTATGAAGTATCTCTTAGCTTTACATGAACTATCAAGAAAATAAAAAAAGATTTTTTTAAAAAATAAAAAGTGATACTAAACAACAGAACACTAGGAAAGAAGTGACTAATGTTTTGTTGCTTGATAAATAAAGTTTTTTAATGTTAATAGATATTTGAATTAAGTAGTTTTAAATAAAGAAGAAGGAGAAATTTGATTTGAATAAAGGTTTAAAAAATGTAGACGATTTTTATAAAGAGTTTGATGAAACTTGTACAAAAAAGGCAATTATAAATGATTTAGGAGGAATATACCCACATATTTATCATTTAGAAGTGTTTCTAGTTTATTTTACTTTAATTGTTTATTATTTATATGAGGTTATTAAAAATGATTTCAATATTGAGAAATTTAGTCTAACTAGTTCATATGCAATATCGAAATATTTAATTACTTTAGCAGTATTTATGTGTCTTACATTTGCTGTTGTAATAATAGGGGAAATTATTTTGGTAAATAAAATAAAAAAGAAAAATGATATATCAAAAGTAGGTTATCAAGTATTTTTCAATAAGGTCAAAATTCCTACTGTTAATAAGACAATTGAAAACTTATTAGAAAAAAATAGAATAAATTTTTTAAAGAAAAATATGAATTCGTATTCTAAAGATAAAGTAATAGATATTTATAAATTCGTTAGAGATGATATAAATAATATTTCGTTAGAAATATCAAATAAATCTAATGTTGGTACATATGTTTCATTTTTAACAATTCTTGTAACTGCTTTTTTTACATGGTTTCTAAGTGAATCAGATTTTAGTTTTAAAAATGGTTATGATCTTTTAATTATTGCAGTTGCAATTTTCTTTGTAATCCTAGTGGTTTATTTATCATACAGATTTTTAATTTATATATATAATTTATTTGAATCCTATTTCTTACTAAGTGTTTTAAAAAAAGAAGAAAAGGAAATGAAACAATTCTTATATTTTATAAAAAAAGTGATTATTAATTATGACTATTATAAGGAGGAGATTAAGTGTATGAATGATAATGTTCCAAAGAATGCAGTATTAACACAAGAAGATAAGGATAGATTACATGAAAGACCATATTTCACATTTGTAGAAGCAAATCGTTCTTCATTATCAAATAATTTATTTTTTATAGATTTAACATTTAAAAATGATGGGCTAGAAAAATCTTTTAGAACATATCCAGAATCAAATGGTAAAACAAATATTTTAAATAAAACTGTTACTTTTAAAAGAGTGGAACCTAATAGAACACCTGTTATAAAGGTTGATCAAGAGTTTACAACTACATGGTGCTTTGATGATGCTAAAAATTTCGAAAATTGTATGGTTACTGTAGTTATTGAATTTCTAGATATTTTAGAAAGAAAATATACCCAATCTTTTGAGATTGCTTTATCAATGGTTAATGGAGAAATTCATGGAGATGCAATAAGATATAGTGATCCAATTCTTAAAAATGAATAAGTAGTTAAAAATGTAAAATTCAGTTATCAAGGGTACAACAAAATTTATATTTTTTGAATTTGTACCCTTTTTTTATACGTAAATTATTATTAAAAATTAATAATCGTATCGGTAGTGAAATTAGACGAAGTCTGAAGCACTACTTTTTTTATTCCCTGCTTTAGACATTGTCTATTAAGGGGGATGCATTTGTGCATAAAATCAGATCTCCTCCTGATTATCTTCAGCCAAAAAATACAGGAGGAAGATAGGATGGAAAACGATTATAAAAGAAATTATTTTTGGATCAAAAGAGATCTTAAAGGAAACAGACACTATTATTTTAAAATAAAAGGTCAATACCATGAGGTATCGGAAGAAGTATATAAAACTTGTTACAATTCATTTAAAAAAGAGGAACGTGAAAAAGAAAAGAGAAGTGAGTTTAAAGTATCCAGTTTAGATCAGTTAGATAATAATAATACAGCGCTTGTAGATAAGATTGCTGACAGTAATAATCAATATGATACTTTTTATGTCAATGAAGAAGTTGAAAATGTAATGAACATCATTAATCAACTTTCAGAAGAAGATAAGAATCTTATTACGAATCTTCTTATCAAGAATAAAACAGAAAGAGAACTCTCTGCATTGATGGGTGTTTCTCAACCAGCAATACATAAACGTAAAAAAAGAATAATAGAAAATATCAAAAATAAGTCAAAAAAGTAACTTGTTTTTTTTATTGGGTTATCAAGTAATAAAAAAATGTCCAGTTATATATGAGGGGAGTTATTAAGCACCTCCTCTCGAGAGGACATTGAAAACAGAATAGTCTGAATCAGCAACAAAAAGTTTTCTAGCACGTTGATAGTTGCGCCAAGAGAATATGTGAACATAGAAATGTAAGGTCACAATAAAATGTGAACTTTTTTCTCTGTTTCGTATTGGAGCGAGAAACAACTGATCATAAAAAGGTAGGGATAGACCTTTGCCGATATGAAAACGCAAATGATACTTCACTCTATTCAACAGTCGAGCGTGAACAAACCGTCGCAACAATTGAGGAGTGGTCTTTGACACGTGTGTCGTATGTTCTTGATGATCCTATACAGAAGCTGGTTTGGACAATGGAAAACAGACTTGAACCGATACGTTTATTGATAGATCGTGACACCTGTAAAAAAATGCAGGTGTCATCATTGTGTTAATAAAGGAAAGGATTGATCTTATGAAAAAAGTACATATTTTAACACAAGAAGAAAATAAACTTTCTTCGAAGCAGTTAGAGGAATATATGGAATTCGCTGCTAAAAACAATTATGAACTTACTGGAGAATTGCATTTTCATTTTTCCAATGCTTTTTATGAACCAGAGAAGTTTGTGAATACAATAAAGGATCTTACAACAAGCAGGACATTTGTTACTGATGGTGAATGTATTGTATTTGCTAATGCATTCAATGATGGAAGACTGCTTAAGGCATTTGAAGATAATGGCTTTGAAGTCTATGAACGTGACAGTGGTCGTCTCATTCAGGATGTGTTCAATGAATTCAACGAAAGACAGATTCATACTTTGAAAGCTGTAATTAACAGTGCATTAGAATCAGCGGTTAATAACAAGCCGCTGTTTGTAACAAGCAATTCAAACAGTGAAGCCACTCATGATTGTGTACGAGAATATGTATCCAAGTATGACTTGGATCATGCTGTTGTTATTCAACTTTCAAATCTGAATGAAGAATTTAAAAAACAGATTGTAGATGTCATAAAAAATGAAAAGTGTGACCATCTGGTACTTATTGAACCTGATTCTTTTTCAAAACAAATGCAACAGGATGTTGTTGACTTTGCATTGGAAAATAATCTGAAAGTAGACAGTTACTATGCACAGCCAGAAGTTGAAATTTCATTACAGATGAAAGGCATGGTTAACTGATTGAATGGATATCTTTGATTACTATTACATATATACATGCCTGAAGAAACTTGTCACCTATAAAAAGATCACTAAAAATGTTGCCAATAAAGTTCTGAAAAAGTATGAAGAAGAATGTAATCCACTTGTCAGATATCATTTTTAAATTCACAAAATAAAGCGAATAATGTCATGGATAGTTCGAAAGAGTTGTGGTACTGTGTGTGGTGATAAGAAAGGGGATTTTTAGAATGGCTCAAGCTCAAAAACAAGTACGCATTATCGAACCACTGGAAAGATTTGTAAACAGAATCAATCTTGTTGGCTGTTATGCAAGAGTCAGTTCAGACAGTGAAGATCAGCTTAATTCATATAACAATCAGGTTGACTTCTATGAATCCTATGTCAACAGTCTTGAAAATTCGAAACTGGTTAAGATCTATACAGATGAAGGAATAACTGGAACAAGAATGGACAAGAGAGACGGTTTTCTTCAAATGATTGAGGACTGTCGAAAAGGTCTTATAAATACAATTATAACTAAATCAATCAGTCGATTTGCACGAAATATAACGGAGACACTTTCAGTAGTAAGAGAACTGAAATCAATAGGTGTCTCCGTTTATTTTATGACAGAAAAAATTGATACAGCAAAAATGGGAAGTGAAATGATGCTTGCTGTTTATGCTGCCTGTGCTGAAATTGAATCAAAAGCAATTTCAAATGCACAGAAATGGGCATTCCGTACAAGGGCAAAAGAAGGAAGATACAATCAACCGAAACTGCCATATGGATATCAAAGAATAGATGGTGAAGTAGAAGTTATAGAAGATGAAGCAAAGATCATTGAAGATATCTTTAATAAATATGTGAATAAAGATTTTTCGGTAACAAAACTTGTAGATTATCTGAATAAACATTATTTCAAAAAGAAAAAGTGGTCACAGTCCACAGTTTCATCAATGCTTAAAAATGAAAGATATTGTGGAGACATGCTTCTTCAAAAAAGATATTCACCTGATGTCTTTCCTTATAAGTTAGTCACAAATAAAGGTGAACTTGCACAGTATTATGTTTACGATGTATTTCCAAAAATCATTGATCGTGAACTTTTTGAAAAGGCAAATGAAAAACTTGTGAACAACAAGTTGAAGTTCAATAAAAATCAGACAGATAGAAATAGAGAATATCTGCTGACATCAAAAATCAAATGTGAACATTGTGGTGGAACTTTCAAAAGAAGGGTGTCGAGGAATAAAGAATATTGGAGTTGCAGTAATCATGTTGCTTCAGCAAAGAAATGTGAAGTAAAAATGATTGGAACGGATGAAATCGAAGATGCATTTTTAAAAATCTTCTATAAGCTCAAAGAAAATATTCATGTTTTGGAAGCCTATAAAAAACATATTGTGAATTTTACGACAAATGACGATGACAGATGTGAACTTGATCTCGTTAATCGTGAACTTAAAAAAGTAAGCAGTTCTATCAATACACTTGTTCGATATTATCAGAAAGATCTTATCAGTCTGGAGGATTATAAGAAAAAGCATAACGAGTTGCTGGTAGACAAATCAGTCTTCGAAATGCAAAAGTGCAAACTCAATGAAAAAATCTATCAGAGGTTTGAAGTGATACAGACACAGATCATCATTGAATGTTTGGAATCAGCAAAAGAAATCACTGCACTGGATGAAGAAATCTTCAATACTTTAGTTGATTCGATTGAAGTGGGAACATTGGATATCCAGTTCACATTGAAAAACGATCTTAAGTTAAAAGTAGAAAGGAAACAGTTCTAATGGATAAAGAAAAGGCAAAAGAAAACAGAATGATACAGCAGTTTTTTAAAAACAAGATCTTTTGGGGAATTGACAGCATTCCTTTAAAAAGAAAAATCTACAGAGGTAAAAGAGATAAGAATGGATCTCGAAAAAATGAATGCTTCTATGTAAGTGAAGATCAGAAATATCGAATAGAAGAAAGTGTTCTGGTCAAGAATGTGAATTTGTTGCTGGAAGAAGTTATCAATATGAAAGACAAATACATACAAGGATGGAACAGTGAATCAAGTGAACAGTATTTTGAAATACTGAACAGAAATGCACTTCAAAATGTGAATACAGAAAGTGACTACAAGAACTTTATCTGTGACTATCTGAATCAGCAAAATTCACAGGAATATGAAAATGTGAAGTTAAAAAGCAATATAGAAAAATGTGAATTCAAGAATATTATTGAAAAGATTGAGGTATATGAAACAGGAATACTGAGTATTTTCAATAATGGTCTTGAACTTTTTATTAATTATTAAGGAAAGGGGGTAAGATTGTGAACTATATTATCAGAGATGACAAAGAACATGAAACAACTGCACCGAAGGTTAAAGTGATTGCTCCAAGGAAGAAGTTCCAGCCATCATACAATGACAGGCAGAACAGGAAAATAAGAGTTGGAGCATACTGCAGGGTCTCAACGGATTCTGACGAACAGGAACTGAGTTATGAAACACAGTGTGAATATTATGAAAACTACATAGGCAGTCATGAAAACTGGGAACTTGTTGCCATTTATTCAGATGAAGGAATAACGGGTACATCAACCAATAAAAGATCAGATTTTATGCGTATGATTGATGATGCTCGAGCAGGAAAACTGGATATGATCATTACTAAAAGTATTACAAGATTTGCAAGGAATACTGTTGATTCACTGATGTATTTGAGGATCCTCAAGGAATACAATGTCGATGTTTACTTTGAAGTAGAGAATGTTCACAGTCTGGAAGCAAATGAGATGTTGCTGACGATCCTTTCAAGTGTTGCTCAACAAAGCAGTGAAGATAAAAGTGAAAGTATCAAGTGGGGATATCAAAGGCAGTTTGAAAAAGGAAAGGTTTATGCTGCCAACATGTATGGCTATAAGTCAAACAGAGGAACACTTGATATTATTGAAGAAGAAGCAGAAGTTGTTCGAGAGATCTTTTCTAAATATCTTTCAGGGATGAGCGAAAGTAAAATAGCAAGGTACCTGACGGAAAACAAAGTCCCCAAGAAGAACGGGAGTACAAAATGGGATTCAGGAACAATTGGCAGGATGCTGCAAAATGAAAAGTACAGTGGTGATGCGCTTTTAAAGAAGACATTCAACATAGATTTTCTTCACAAGAAACGGTATAAAAATGAAGGTCAGAAGAAAATGTACTTTGTAGAAAACAGTCATCCTGCGATTGTGACCAAAGAAGTATTCAAAGCAGCTCAAGTAGAAAGAACAAAAAGGAACATGAAATCAAATGATGAAAAAGAGGCTGTGGAAAGTCACTATCAGAATCGCTATTCATCTAAAAATCCTTTAAGTAATAAAATCATCTGTTCAGAGTGTGGCGCCTTATATAGAAGGGCTGTCTGGACAAAAAGAAATAAGGAAAAAGAACCTGTATGGAGATGTTCAAACAGGTTGAAGAATGGAAAAGCAATCTGTCCAAACAGTGTGACTTTAAAAGAAAAGCCATTACTGGATGCTTTGACATCATTGATCAATGGAAAAACAAAATCAAAAGAAAAAACACGACTTGAACTTGCTAAAGAATTATCGGAATATTTAAATCCAAAAGATATTATTGAGAAGAAACAAAAACTGAATTGTGAATTAGAAAATGTGAATTCACAAATAAACGAATTATTAGATAAAGGAATGTTACTTGTTGCCAGAGGCGTTCAAGACGAAAGTCAAATTGAGGAACACTTGGCACAATGTTATCAAACCAAACAAATGCTTAAAAAAGAACTGCAAAAGCTTGATGACAAATACAATGCATTAAAGCAAGGCAGACAGGAAAAACTATTAAAAACGTTAGAAAGAAATAGCAATGAACATACTGTTATGACACAAGAAGATCTTGCAGTTTTTATTGATAGAATCGTTGTAAAAAAAGACAAGATTGAAATAGAAACAATAGATGATCAAAAATGTGAACTCCTATTAAATCAGATAAGTTAGAAATTTTTTTAGATGAATGCAAATGATTATTAAATATAGTAAAATATATTTAATAATTACCATAAACAGATGGGAGGAACATTATGGATATAGAGATAAGAGGAAGAAAAATACTACTGATTGGTAATGGGTTTGATTTAGCACATGGGTTACCAACATCATATAGTTATTTTCTTGATTTTTGTGATAAAGTATCAAGGATATTTACATATCTAATGCATGTAGATGAGAAAGTATATGAAAAATCTGCTCTTAATATTTGGGAGGTAGATGATTCTATAAAAGCTAAGTTACTAGAGTGGTATAAAAGAAGAAATGAAAATCCAGATAAATTAGCTGTTGAAATATATAATAATATTAAAGAAAATATTTGGATACATTATTTTTTAAATATCAGATACAGTCTTGGGAAAAATTGGATAGATTTTGAATCTGAAATTTCAAATGTAATACAAGCATTTGAATGTATAAGAGATAATATAGAAAGAAGAGAACGCATCCAACAAAGTGAAAGGAATAAAGTCATAAAATTAGAAGTTGTAAAGGATTTTGTGGATATTTCAAAAGAAATTGAAGGACTTAAAGAATTAGATCTAGAAGATATGTATACAAATTTAAAACTTTTTGATGTATATATTAAAAAAATGACTGTAGATTTGGATAGGTTAATAAGAGCATTAGAAATATATATTAGTGAGTTTATAAATAAAATAGAAGTGTTACAAAAAAATGATGATATCAAAGATATTAATCCAGATTGTGTTTTATCATTTAATTATTCTAATACATATGAAAGAATATATGGTCAATCAAATAAAATTGAATATGATTATATCCATGGTAAAGCGGATATAACTAATAATGTAAATACTTGTAATTTGGTTCTTGGAATTGATGAGTATCTAGAAGAATGTGATAGAGATAATAAGTTAGAGTTTTTGCCATTTAAAAAATTCTATCAAAGAATTTATAAATCAACTGACAGTTCTTATATGGAATGGGTAGATGAAATAAGACAAAATTCAGAATGTCCATATGAACTTTATATTTTCGGTCATTCACTAGATAAAACTGATAAAGATGTTTTGGAATTATTAATATGTAATGATAATGTACAAACTAAAATATACTACCATCGAAAAAGCAACGATGATAAAAAAGAATTAGGTAAATTGATAAGAAATCTAGTACAAGTTATAGGAGCAAAGGAATTAATAAGGAGAACGGGTGGATCGCATAAAACAATTGAATTTATACCACAGACACTTCCTGGAGCAGATTAAAGTAATCAGTTATTTCTATTTGTTAAATTAAAGAAGTATGAGGGTTCTGAATTCTTGTTAGTATATTTTTAATATGATATACTAATCTTGTTTAAAAATTAAATATTCGATTTAATATATGCAGCAAAAGTGATTGTAAGAATTTTATATATGGTGCTGAATTACTTTTTTGAAAAGCTAAAAATACATTTAATGACATCTATATTAACTCTTAAATTCATAAAAGTAATTGATTGAATACATATACTTATGTATTCTTTTTTTATAGAAATTAGTAAAAACTGGCGGTATTGAAGCCGTTATCGATTACTATAAGAATCTAGGTGAAGATTATTATCAAGAACTTATAGATATGCTGGTTTTTGATGCTGTTATCTTAAATGAAGATAGACACTTTGGTAATTTTGGATTATTAGTTGATAGTCATACAAACAAGATAATAGCTCCTGCACCAATCTTTGATAATGGATTATCTTTATTATGCTATGCAATGGACAGCGATTTTAATGATATAAATACTTATGTTTCAACTCGTCTACCTGCAACTTATCAGGATTTTATAGGATTTGTAAAACCTTTAATGACATCTAGATAAAAAGATAAATTAAGAAAATTAATTAACTTTAAGTTTGATAGAAATACAAGATATAAATTATCAAATAAACGTTTAAAACAATTAGAAAAACTGATTCAAGAAAGAGTAATACTATTATTAGAATAGTAATATCACTCGTTTTTATATTGAATAAAGCTTTGCTACTATGTCTTTTCTTTATGATTTTATATCTAATTGTTGCAATAAAGTTTCTGTGATAAAATAAATTTAAAGAGGGGCGATTAATGTGTTAATAGAAGAAAGAATTGATGACATTAACTGGACTGCAAATGAAAAAATTGTAATTGAGTTTATAAGAAATAAGCAAGAAAATATAAGACATTATACTACAACAATGATAGCTAAAGAAACTTATACATCCCCATCTATATTGGTTAGAATTGCTAACAAATTAGGTTATGATGGATATCTAGCTTTTAAGGATGCTTATTTGGAAGAAATGACTTATTTAAAAAGTAGGTTTAAAAATATTGATGCCAATAAACCTTTTAAAGCTAATGATGATATTATGACAATTGCCAATAAGATTACAAAACTAAAAACTGAAAGTTTAGAGGATACATTATCTTTAATAAATCATGATGATTTAAGGAAAGCAATTAATTTAATTGAAAAATGTGAAGTTATAAAGATTTTTGCTATTTCCAACTTGTGTTTTTTGGCCGAGGAAGCCTGTTTTAAATTTAGACACATTGGAAAAAAATGTGAAACTTACTCTTATAGCAATATGATGTATCAAGAAGCTATAATGTCAGATAGTCAAACATGTGCTATTTGTATTTCTTATTCAGGAGTTTCTAATGAACTTATAGAAACTGCTAAATTATTAAAAAATAATGATGTTCCTATTATAGCTATAACAAGTATTGGAGAAAATGATTTATCTAAGATTTCAAATGTAAAGCTGTCTTTGACAACAAGGGAGAAGTCTTATACAAAGATAGCAGGATTTTCTACAATTGAATCTATTAGTTTGGTTTTAGACATACTATATTCATGCTATTTTGCAAGTAACTTTGATAATCACTTTGCTTATAAAACAAAAGTGGCTGAATCAACTGAAAAAAGAAAGAAAACAAATATTATTATTGATGAAATATCAGATTAGAAAGATTTTTTATAATTTAAAGGATTTTTATAAGGAATTATAGAAAGCCTTTTTTTTATATTTTCAATGTATTTACTCTATGATGCGTATCAATATAATGATGGTGAAAAAAAGAAAAAGAGGAGGTTTGTTATGAAAGCAGTAGTCATTGGCGGGAAGGGACATATTGGAACATATTTATGCCCTATGCTTGTAAAAAATGGATTTGAGGTTGTAAGTATTACACGTGGAAATAGTCAACCCTATGAAGATGATTATGCGTGGAAAGATGTAGAAAGTGTATTTTTAGATAGAAATAAATGTTCAAACTTTGAGGAACAGGTTATTTCTATGAACCCAGATATAATTATTGATCTTGTTAATTTTAATATTGAAGATACTAAAAAAATGGTAGAAGCTATCAAAAAATCAAATGTCTCACACTATTTATATTGTTCATCTTGTTGGGCCTATGGGATGGCAGAAATATTACCATTTAATAAAGATGATATGAATAAAGTTCCATTAGACGAATATGGTAAAGATAAACTTGCTAGTGAAATGTATCTTAAGGAAGAATACAGAAAAAATGGATTCCCTGCTACGATTGTAATGCCAGGACAAATATCAGGACCAGGATGGACAATTATCAATCCTTGGGGAAATACTTCTATGAGAGTTATTCAAGATATTGCAGATGGTAAAGAAATTGCTTTACCAAACTTTGGGATGGAAATTATTCATCATGTGCATGGATATGATGTTGCACAAGTCTTTATGAATGCTATAACACATAGAAATGTATCACTAGGAGAAAGTTTTGATGCCGAAGCTGAAAATAGCATTACTTTATATGGATATGCTAAACATTTATATGAGTTCTTTGGTCATGAACCAAAGATTAAATTCTTGGGTTGGAACGAGTGGTGTAAATATGAAGGAAACAAAGAAGAGTGTGAGCATACTTATTATCATATTATACGTAGTGGAACATTTAGCATTGAAAAGGAAAAAAGATTATTAGAATATAAACCAAAATATACAAATCTTGAAACTATAGATTTAGCTATTCAAAGTTATATAGATAGAGGGTTAATTTCTGTCAAAAGATAAAATACATATGTTGAATAATTTTAAATAACTTATTGATTATGAATTCAAATAAAAAAACTAGATTCTTGAAAATAAAAATCTTGTTTTTTAATATATCAAAACAAGGAGGAGTCATATGCTCATTGGAATAATATTTATACTATTGTTTGTTTTAGCATCTGGAGGACAAATGTGTTTTAATAAGTTTTATCAGCAAAATGTTGAAAATACCTTGGTGAGTCATTATATTTATTTATTAGTAATGAGTTTTCTTGCAGCTATCTGTTATTATATTTTAGCTGATTTCAATCTTCAAATAGATACTATGTCTTTTATTTATGCTTTAATGGCTTGTTTGGTTATAGTTGCTTGTCAAATATTAACATTGATATGTATGGCAAATGTTAATCTAACAATGGTTACGGTTTCTACGAATGCAGGCAATTTACTTTGGCCAACTTTATTTGGAATGATTTTTTTAAATGAAAAAATATCTACTACAACAATAATAGGCATTGTTTTCATTTTATTAGCGTTTTTTGTGCCATTTATATTTAATTATAATGAAATAAAAAATGATAAAACAACAAAGATTGGATACATCATTTGTATACTGTTATTTTTAGTAAGTGGTCATGTGAATAGTATTAATAAACTATTTACACTAAGTAATAGTTCTACTTCAAATTCATCATATTTATCGTGGATCAATATCATTATGTTTCCACTAGTTTTATTGGTTTTTGTTTTTTTATAAAGCGTTCTAAACAATCATTAAAAATACTAACAAAAAATATTGATTTTAGATATTATGGTTTTGTGGCAATTGGAACAGTCATTGGCTGTTTTGGAATGTTGTTTTCTTTTGAAGCATTAGCTAGGTTAGATGTATCGTTATATTCACCATTATACTCTTCAATATATATTATTTTTCTAACTATAGTATCAAGATTCTTATTTAAGGAGAAATTGAAGAAAGAAAATTATCTTTCCATTGGTTTAGCACTTATATCAGTTGTATTTTGTTCAATATAAATGGAATGATTAAGTATGAAGATGTAAAACAGTGTCAACCGAAATTGAGACATTATCACATTGGAATCAGATTGGATGTTATTGAATTTTTAAATTGGTTGTTATTTAGTGAAGATAAAGAATAAAATATATTTAATAGAAAGGTAATTAGAATTTAAGAGAACAAAAAAAGATTTTAGAATTCAAATCTAAAATCTTTTTATATTATTGAATAACTTCAGCATCACTCATTGTAAATGTTTCTAAAGAGTTTTCCTTGACTTGTACACAAACAAAAGTGATAGATTCATTGATACTTGCAAAGAATTGACGTTTTTGTGTAGGTGTAATTTTTAACCAATCACCTGCAATTAATTGAACTTCGTCACCATCAATGATGACTTTACCACTTCCAGATATGATCCCATATATCTCTTCATTGTTTTTATGACAATGAACAAAAGGAACACATTCACCAGCTGGTAGAGTATTGATACTAATTTCTGCACCTGTTAAAGATAGTGCATCATGTAATTCCATTCTAGCTTTATTAGAAATATTTACTTTTTTACATTTAGACATTTTATAATCCTCCTTCATTTAAGTAGAATAACTTTCTACGTCATTATTATATATAAGTACGCAATCATTTTGTAGTACGCACTTTTTTGTAACTGTGTAATGTTTTAAAAGTATGTTATAATGCCTTTACAAGAAGGTGAAGAAAATGAAAAGAAAAGAAGAATTACCAGAGTGTCCAATAGCTACAACAGTTTCATTGATTGGAAGTAAATGGAAACTACTTATTATTAGAAACTTATCAAGTCGACCTTATCGCTTTAATGAACTTCAAAAATCATTAGAGGGCATATCTCAAAAAGTATTAACAACAAGTTTAAGAGAATTAGCTGATGATGGTATTATTTATCGTAAGGATTATCATACTAATCCACCAAGGGTGGAATATGGAATGAGTGATCTTGGTAAAGAGTTAATAAATGTTTTAAAATCAATGGAAGAATTTGGCTATTACTATAAAGCTAGATTATAGATACTTACAAAAGGGTAAGTACTATTAAATTTACTAATATTATGATATCTTGGAAAAGGAATAATACGAAAAATTGGAAAGGAAAAGTGAAAGGCCTTAAAAGAAAAAATAAACAAACATCAAAGGTATAGATGGGCCTCAAAGGAATAGAACAGGTTCGGCTCCACTTCTGAAGGTAATGCGAATTTTGATGAGAAGTCGCGATCTTGTCGAATTATAAAAACATTGATCCACACATTGAGATTATAGAGCTATCGACGAACCGTTAACCTTTTGGTACCTAATCCACGAATAACAAGATGGTTAACTGCCGCAGAATCTATATGATTTGGGGGCTTTCTATGCCCTTGATGATAAAATTGGATAGTAGAAGTTTATTTACGTTTTGACAACGGTCATTTCATAACAGGTGAAAAGTATGAAACTAATTAAAAACATTCAAGTTTATGCCCCTAAAGATTTAGGCGTTAAAGATGTATTGATTTCTGATTATAAAATAGAAAAAATAGATAATCATATCGATTTTCCTTATTCTATTGAAACAATAGATGGTACAGGTTGTATCCTTACTCCTGGTCTTATTGACCGCCATGTTCATATCACAGGTGGTGGGGGAGAAGCTGGTTTTATTTCTCGTGCAAGACCTATTGAAGTAGACGAAATACTAGATGCAGGTATTACTACTGTGATTGGACTGTTAGGAACAGATGGCTATACAAGAAACACAAAAGAATTATTCGCAAAGGCAAAAGAATTGACTCAAAAAAGAGTTCATGCCTATATTCTAACAGGAAGCTATACATATCCTACCTATACACTCACTGATTCAGTAGAAGATGATATTGTATTTATTGATAGTATATTAGGTGTCAAGCTTGCTTTAAGTGATCATAGATCTAGTCATATAACAGAGGATGAACTTGTTCGTTTAGCCTCTCAAATCCGTACAGCTAGCCTTATTGCTGGAAAACAAGCTAATTTAACACTTCATATGGGTGATGAAAAAGCAGGATTAAATCCTGTATTTCATGCATTAGAAAGAGCCGATATTCCTGTTTCTTTATTCCATCCAACACATTGTAGTCGTAATCCACACTTGTTTAAGGATGCACTGAAGTTTGCAGAAATGGGTGGTACAGTTGATTTGACATGTGAAGGTGATGGAAAGACTTTGGAATTTATTAAACAGTTTAAGGATACTTCTAAAGTCACTATTTCAAGTGATGCACAAGGTTCATGGTCTACCTATAATGAAGATGGTTCTATCAAAGAAATAGGCATTACACCTGTATCTAACTTAAAGAAAGAATTCATTTCTCTTAAGAATGAAATGGGTTATGAAGAAGCTTTACCATTCTTTACTCAAAATGTAGCCAATGTATTAGGCTTAAAGAATACAGGTATGATTAAAGAAGGATTTGATTGTGACTTAATTATCTGGAAAGATGATGAAATCAAGCATGTTATTACAAAAAAAGATTAATACTACATATAGGTTCTGATTATGATAAATATCATTCAGAACCTTTTGATTTTTATGAAATACCTAAGCGATATTGTAATATTATAAAAAAATAGCAGAAATATATTATCATATTAGTATAAAGTTGATTATTTCATAAAAAAATACAAATGATGGATTAGAAGTTTTGATTAATACTGTTAATCAAAATTTACAATATCTTTTACCATTAGACTTAGAATTAAGTAATGAAGGATTAAAAAAATGGCTTCAAAAAAGGACGATTCATAGAAATAGAGCCTATGTTTCTAATTTTTTATCTCGATTAGGGTTAAATGAAAAAGATACAAAAGGTATTATTGATATATGTCAAGGCTTATCATTGAATGTGTCTATCACTAAGCCCTCTCCATATATGAGTTCATTTTCTATTGCAATCATATTAGTGATAGGAGGAGAAATTCTTTTTCTCCTTTTTTAATTGACAAAAGAAAGAAGAAAGACTAAAATATAAATAGGAATTATTCCTAATAAGGAATAAAAGGAGGAAATACAAATGGCTAATAAATATGCAGGAACACAAACAGAAAAGAACTTAATGGAAGCTTTTTCAGGAGAATCACAAGCAAGAAATAAATATACTTACTTTGCTTCAAAAGCAAAAAAAGAAGGTTTTGAACAAATTTCATCTTTATTCTTAAAAACAGCAGATAATGAAAAAGAACATGCGAAAATGTGGTTTAAAGAATTAAATGGTATTGGAAATACAGCTGAAAATTTAGTAGCAGCAGCTGAAGGTGAAAACTACGAATGGACAGATATGTATGAAGGTTTTGCAAAAACTGCAGAAGAAGAAGGGTTTCCAGAACTTGCAGCTAAATTCCGTATGGTTGGAGAAATCGAAAAACATCATGAAGAACGTTATAGAGCATTATTGCATAATGTAGAAATGCAAGAAGTTTTCGCTAAAAGTGAAGTAAAGGTTTGGGAATGTCGTAACTGTGGACATATCGTTGTTGGGGAAAAAGCACCTGATGTTTGTCCAGTATGTGATCATCCACAAGCATACTTTGAAGTTCATGCAGAAAATTATTAATAAGAAAGGTGCTTTGGCATCTTTTTTAATATAAGAATATTTTTTAAGTTTTTTTGTGCTCTTTTCATAAATAAAAATATTTATTCGTATAATAATAGCTGTCAAAGAAAAGCGGATGAAAGTGAATAAATGTTATAAATATGTTTTATCTTTAGGCTATTTATGTTTAGAAAGCATTTAATTTGCTGTATTACCATAAAAGAATGAACATTATACCAAAAACAACTTTTTAATCATCGTCAAAATAATTTACAAGATATACGAGGAGAAAAGATTATGTATTATCAAACAACATATAAATCACCCTTAGGAATTTTATATTTAGTAAGTAATGAAGAAAATTTAATAGGATTGTGGCTTGAGGGACAAAAATATTTTCAGGCAACATTAAAAGAAGAACCTATCAATAACGATCAAATAGAAATACTTCAAAAAACCAAAAATTGGCTAGATCGTTATTTTAAAGGAGAAAAACCAGATATTAAAGAGCTTTCTTTAAAACCACAAGGAAGTCTTTTTAGACAAGAAGTATGGAAACTTCTTTGTGAAATACCTTATGGTGAAGTCACAACTTATGGAAAGATTGCTAAAGTTGTAGCTCAAAAACTTCATAAAGAAAAAATGTCAGGACAAGCCGTAGGAAATGCGGTAGGACATAATCCTATTTCAATCATCATTCCGTGTCATCGTGTCGTTGGCACAAGTGGCAGTTTAACGGGATATGCAGGTGGTATTGATAAAAAAATAGCTTTATTAAAACATGAAGGTGTGGATATGACACATTATTTTATACCTAAAAACAGATGATTCTGTTTTTTCTTTTATTTTACTTTTATTATACTATAATAAAAGTAAGGGTGAGAATATGAATGCATTAAAAGAAACAAAGAAAAAACATTTATTAGCTATTTTAAAATATCTCTATCTTCATAATAGTTCAACAATGAATGAATTAGTAGAAAATCTCCAATTATCTCAACCAAGTATTCGTAATATGGTAAGAATACTTCAAGAAAAACAAATGATTCAAGAAATAGGAAATGACTTATCAAGTGGCGGAAGATGTCCAACACGTTTTGCATTAAATGAAAAGAATTATTTAATTCTATGTCTTTATATTCAAGTGGATAAAGTCATTTATCAAGTAAGAAGTTTTAGTGAAATAAAAAAAGAAGATACATTAATTTATCAAGACGAAGAAGAATTAAAAAAAACAATAAAACAATTAGTAGATAAAAATGAAGTTCATTGTTGTCAAATAGCGGTTGAAGGAATTGTTTATGAAGATGAATACGTTACTGATCATCAAAACATTCTAAAAAAACATCATTGGGTGAAAGATATCAAAAAAGAAATAGACTTGCCAATTCAACTTCAAAATGATGTCAAGATGATTCATCAAGGATGTTGTTTTACGTATCAACAAGATGCTACGTATTATCTATATATAAATGAAGTGGGAATAGGAAGCTCTTATTTTTATAAAGATGAACCGCTATATGGAAATACTGGAATCATGGGTGAAATAGGCTTGATATCTATTAAAGGAAAAACGATTAATCAACGCGTTCGCGAATGTCAAAGTCAAGATGAATTTAATGAACTTCTGGGGTTATTGGTAAGTATGATTTTTACAATGCTTGATCCAACGCGTTTAGAACTATCCTTAGATTTAAAATGGAATTATGAAGAAAAGATTATTAAAAATATATTAAATAAAATAGATGAAAATTGTTTTAAGAATCTTTATTTTCATAAAGATATTTCTTCAATGTTGTTTGAGGGATTAGCTTATCGAGGTATTGTTTATTTATTGAAAGAAAGGATTGAAAGAGATGAAAAAATATAAAGCGATTATTTATGATATTGATGGTACACTTTTAGATACTTTAAAAATGAATATGTATCCCCTTATGAAAATTATTAAAGAAGAAACAGGAGAAGATTGGTCTTTTGAACAGGTTTTAAAATTTGCATCCTATCCAGGTATGAAGGTCATGGAAGAATTAGGTGTTAAAGACCAAGAAAAAACCTATGCTAGATGGGTTCAATATGTTAATGACTATGAAGAGGGAGCTACTTTATTTGAAGGATTTGAAGAAGTTTTAGAAACATTTAAAAACAAAAAAATCAAACAAGCAATTGTCTCTTCTAAACTTAGAGAACAATATGAAATTGATATTGTTTCTAAAGGAATTGATCAATACATGGAAGCTGTTATTTTAGAAGATGATACCACTTTTCATAAACCTCATCCGGAACCATTATTAAAATGTATTGAAAAATTAAATTTAAAACCTGAAGAAGTCATTTATATTGGAGATGCACATTCGGATTATGAAGCATCTAAAAATGCACACATTGATTTTGGTCTTGCAAAATGGGGTAGTGTCGCTACGCAAGAAATACCAGCCACTTTGGTTTTCAAACAACCAAAGGACTTATTGCGATTATTAAAAAAATAATTTTTCTTTTAGAATTATTTAGTTTTTCTTTAGAAACAGTTCACGGCTTGTTCATATAACTTTTTTATGCTTTTTTTAACAAAAGGAGGCATCTATGAAGTTACGTTACATCTACCAAAGTGTTTTATTTATTATTGGACTATTCTTTATTTTATTAGGATTTGTTGGTTTATTGCTTCCAGTTGCTCCTCAAGTTCCATTCTTTATTATTGGAGCAATTTGTTTAATGAAATCATCAAATCGTATTAGAGATTGGGTAAAACAACATGCCCTTTATAAAAAGCATTGTCAAAAATTTATAGAAAAATCGAAATTATTAAAGCGAATACTTAATTAGTACTCGCTTTTTAGTATTTCTATAAAATTTTTTTGTAATAAAGAAGTAGGTTTCTTTTTTTTTAATAAGATACCAATGATATAAAGGCATATTTTCTAAAGGAATAAATTTTAAATCAGGATCTTGATAACAGGTATCGTGAAGCAAGGCAATGCCCATGTTTTCCTTCACCATTGTTTTTGCATTTTCGGGTAAATCAAAAACAGCAACGATTTGTTTATGTTCAATAAAATCAGGTATTTCTTGATCTTGCATTGCTTGCCTAGCTACCATTATTTTTTCTTCTTTGAGATCATTTGCTTTGATTATCTTTTTTAGAAGCAAAAGGATGATTTTTAAAAACAAGAATACCTAAAGAATTTGTACTCTTTAAAGGGATTCCTTCATAAAGATTATGATCATAATCACGAATAAAAAGACCAAAATCAAGAATGCCACTTTCTAATTGTTTTAATAATGTTTCTTTATCACCACTTAGTAAATGAAATTGAATATGAGGATAACGCTCTTGAAAGAGTTTCATCATTTTTACAACTTCTTTTAGATTATCTGTTTGACCTGTTCCAATATAAAGTGGACCCGCTAAAGTATCACTTTTCATTTCTTCTAAAGTCTTTGTTGATAAAGATAAAATTTGATTTGCACTCTCTTGTAAAAGATCATAAAGCATTAGAAAAAAGAAAGGTATTAGAAAATATAAATGCTTCAACAAAGGAAAGAGAAGAATATCTTTTATACTTGGATAATTTGTCAAAAAAGATAATAGATACTTTAAAAAGTGAATAATTATAAAATGTGATCGTGTTGGGAAAAAATAAATTTTTCAACATTTTTTATAAAAAAGAAGAAAAGAGCAAAAAAAGAGCGAATAAATAAGTAGGAGGACTACTTATGGAAACGGTAATACAAAATACAATAACCAATCATAAAATCATGTTAGATCAACATTGTAAAGCAATCGTAGGAAATCAGGAGATGCTAGCAAGAATGATTCATGAATTTGTAAGGGAAGCAAGACATTTAAGTGTTAAAGAAATTATGAAAATCATCAAGGATGAACAGCGTTTTAGGTGTCTCAATAATGAAAATATGATACCAAGCTATGGAACAGTGAAGTTTGATATGTTCTGTTGTATTGATCTTCCTCAATTAAATGGAACCAATAAACGAATCTATTTAAATGTAGAAATACAAAATAATATTCATCCAGGTTATCCACTTGTAACAAGAGGAATAGCGTATGTACTAAGGATATTAACAACACAATTGGGAAGAGAATATGATGATAAAAACTATGATGGAATGAAGAAAGTTTATTCATTGTGGATCATGCCACAAGCAACAAAAAGAAAAGATGGAGATGTAGATGTTTACAAGTTAAAAAAAGAAAGAAGGAAGAATGGAAAAGAAGAAAACAAAGAAAATTATGACAAGGAAGAACTTGTTATGATATACTTGAACCAGAAACATGATACTACAAAAAAGTATCCCAAACATGATGAAGTACTCATGCCATTAGTAGTCTTTTTAAATAATAGAATAGACTATCAAGGGAATAAAGAGATTATTAAAGGATATGGATTTAAGGAAATAGAAAGGGAGGTCAAAGAAATGTGTGATTATGCAAACTATCTAGAAAGAAAAGTAAGAAATGAAGGAATCAGTCAAGGAATCAGTCAAGGAATCAACCAAGGCAAAAAAATAGAACGTAAAGAAAAGAATATAGAATATGTAAGAAAACTAATGGAAAGATTACAAATGTCATTTAAAGAAGCAGTTAGTTTATTGGAAATACCAGAAAAAGAAATTAAAGAAATAGAAAAATACTTTCAATCATAAATAATGAGCTTAAAGGTAAAAAAAGATATTTTTAATTAGAGTAAAAGAGGCTTTTGTAGCCTCTTTTTTAAGCGAGTGTTTTTTTTACAAAATGCTTGAAATAAATACCATTAAGAATTGTTGTCATTAAATCTGAAATCGGTTCTGCTAGAACAACAGCATAAACTCCATAACTTGGTAAAATAAATGGTAACAGATAAATCAAAGGTATTAATAAAATGATTTTTCTAAAGAATGCAAAGAAAAATGCATTTTTTCCACAACCTAATGCATTATAGGTTTGTTGAAAAGTAGAGAAAGCACCCATGATAATAAAGCCAAAGATATAGATTCTTAATAATTGATAAGAAAGTTGAATTAACTGAGTATTATTAGCAAATAAGGAAACAAATACTTGAGGAAATGCTTCCATTAGCAAAACACCAATAATTGAATAGGTTAAAGCTACTTTGATCGTAATTTTAATAGTCTCTTTTACACGATCATATTTTTTTGCGCCAAAATTGTAACTAATAATAGGTTGTGCTCCTTGGGCAATTCCTTCCATAGGAAGAGATAGGATTTGTGACATTGAAAGAAGTATTGTCATAGCACTTACCGATAAATCTCCACCATAAAGAAGAAGCTGTCTATTAAAGGCGACTTGTAAAATTCCTTCTGTTGATGACATAAAGAAAGGAGTAAAACCTAAACCTAATATCTTTTTCATAATATTTTTATCAAATAAAAGATATTCTTTTCTTATTTTTATAATTGTCTTTTTACCAAATAAAAAAGATAACACCCAAATACATGAGACGAATTGTGAAATAATGGTTGCAAGGGCAGCACCAGCAACATTCATATGTAAAACATAGATAAAGATAGGATCTAAAATAATATTTAAAATACCACCAATAAGTAAAGTCATCATGCCAAACTTCGCATAACCTTGAGTGTTGATAAAATAATTAAGACCGACTGTTAATTGGATAAACACAGTTCCAACTGCATAAATTCTTAAATAAGATAAAGCATAAGGAAGTGTTTTTTGACTTGCTCCAAAAAGAATAAGAATTTTATCACCCCAAACAAAAAGACAGAACATAATGATAAGCGAGGTTAAAATTAAACTACTAAAAGCATTTCCTAAAATTCTTTCAGCTTCTTTGGGATTCTTTTCTCCTAATTTAATAGAGGCGAGTGGAGCACCACCTCGACCAAAAAGATTACTAAAAGCAGTAATGATTGTAATAATTGATGTACATAAACCAATTCCCGCAATGGATAAACCACCATCGGGAAGTCTACCAATATAAATACGATCAACCATATTATAAATAAGCGTTGCAAGCTGTGCCAAAATGGATGGTAAAGCAAGCGAGAATAAAAGTGATGACACTTTTTCATTTTCTAATCGATGATTCATAAATACCTCCAAACAGTCTTAATTATAAATGTTTAATTATAAAGGTCAATATGATAAAATTATGGAAAGAAAGAAGGGAAAAGTATGGCATTATTTGATGATTTAACAAAGAAAGCAGCAAAGTTTACGGAAAAAACAATTGAAAAATCTTCTGAACTTGTAGATACTGCAAAAACAAAAGTAAGTATTAAAAGTGCAGAAGCTGATTTGGATGATCAATTCATTGAATTAGGAAAGTTGTATTATGAAGTTTTAAATAAGGACAATGTCTTTGATGAAAAAGCTGCTCCAGTTGTTCAAAAGATTGATGAAATCAATCAACGTATTGAAAATTTGAAATCAAGTCTTGAAAAAGAATAACGCAATTACTGTTCATATTTACTATACTGGAGAAAATGGAAGTGCAAAAGCTTTTGTCAAAGAGATGTTAACAAGTGGTCTTGTTGATGAAATTAAAAAAGAAAAAGGAAATAGACGTTATGAATATTTCTTTTCAGTAGAAGATGAAGAAACGGTTTTATTAGTGGATAGTTGGGATAATCAAGAAGCAATTGATTTACATCATTCTTCTAGCATCATGGATCAAATAATGGAACTAAGAATCAAATATCATCTACATATGAAAGTTGAACGCTATTTTTTAGATGAAACAGGAATACCAAAAGAAGATCAAAAGTTTATTCAAAAATAAGGGCCTATTGAGGAAATAGGTCCTTCAGACTATTAACATTTTATTTGTTAACAGTTTGAAAGAAGACCCCTAAAAAGGTCTTTTTTTGTTGTAAAAACACAGTATATTAGACAAAGAAGAGAAAAAGGTAAAAAAAGAGTTGGATAAAAAACGTTGATATAAAGGCAGAAAAAGAGTGAAAGAGAGAAAAAAATAAAAAAAGGACAAGAAAAAGCTTTACAAAAGGGAGAGAGGATGGTAATATAAATGGGCACTCGACGAGAGAGACGAGTGAGAGGACATTGAAAACTGAACAGGAAAGAATAAAACACAACGTCAATTAAGTTTAAGAAATAAAAAAGAGCTAAACAGACCAAAGTTGTCTGAAGAGATAGAAGGACAATGGAGAG
>NZ_JAJDKA010000139.1:0-1009 GCF_020589945.1 Faecalibacillus sp. MSK20_93
ATGAACACTGAATGATTATTAGTATCAAGTTCCATAGCAATATCCTTTCTAAAATCAAATACGACTGAACGTCTTTTATACTTATAATATATCACAGCTGCACGTCTAAAACAACATCTATTATAAAAACTATAAAAGGAGCTAGACCCCTCCCTACGCTTCGCTTAGAGGAAGGGGATTGCGCTCCTATTTTTGTTCAATTACCTTTTTCGTATCTAATTCTGTTGATTCTTGTTTTAAATGATCTTGGTGATAGAAATCTATCGTATGTGCAAAGACAGGAGTTGCTATATCATGAAGCAAACCTGCAACTGTCTGTCTAAGATCATGTGAAAAATGATAAACAATTAATGCAACCCCTATACTATGTTGATAACGAGAATATGGTACAATGTTTGAAAAGAAGTCAAAAGCAGTATATTCCACTCCGCAATTCATCCCAATATCTTTAAGTCTTTGCATTGATGGAACATGTATAAGACTATTTATAAATTCTAAAGGCTCTTTTTCATAAATTTTCCATAAATTATTCAATTTTTTTCAACTCCTTAAAATTTTAAATTACATTCATTCTATCACACTTTTTTAAAGTATATTAAAATAGAGTAAAATTTATTTTAATATTTTTTTAAAATAAAGCTTGATTAAAGTGAAAATATATGTATAATTATAAGGGCAGTAACGGGAAGTAGCACAGCTTGGTAGTGCACCTGGTTTGGGACCAGGGGGTCGCAGGTTCAAATCCTGTCTTCCCGACCATTTATAAAAATTGGGGCCATAGCTCAGCTGGGAGAGCACCTGCCTTGCACGCAGGGGGTCAGCGGTTCGATCCCGCTTGGCTCCACCAATTAATTTAATAAATTTCAATATTATGGCGGGATAGCTCAGTTGGCTAGAGCATTCGGTTCATACCCGGAGTGTCGAGGGTTCGAATCCCCCTCCCGCTACCATTAATATTGCGGAGATTTACCCAAGTCTGGCTGAAGGGACTGGTCTTGAAAACCAGCAG
>NZ_JAJDKA010000140.1:0-948 GCF_020589945.1 Faecalibacillus sp. MSK20_93
CGTGGCTGACGTTCACGGAATTTCTCCATGAAGTGAACCACACGCTGATGAATGACTTTGTTTCCATGCCGAATGATGAAATCAACCGTTACATGAAAATGGAAAAACTGTTAGAAAACAAAATATCAAGGCGTTTCAAGGTGCGACGCTTGGAAATCAACGATTTTGGGTATCTCATGGAACATCTTTACGGCAGGGACGGTATCGCCTATGAAGATTATGAGTACCAGCTACCAAAGAAGAATTATAAAAAAGAAACGCTGATAAAATACTATGACCTTATCCGTCCGACAAGGTGTGTAATTGAAGAAAGCCAGCGGTATTTACGCTTGGAGCATGAGGACAAGGAAAGCTATGTGTCCTATTTTACCGTCAATGCGATTGTCGGCGAGCTTGATTTTCCGTCGTCTGAAATCTTCTATTTCCAGCAACAGCAATTCACATTCCCCGTTGATACTTCTATGAATGTAGAAATCGTGGAGAACCGCAAAGCATTAACAACCGTCCGCAATAAGAAAAAGGAATTGAAAGACCTTGACAATCACGCTTATCAAGCAGGAAGTGAAACCAGCTCAAATGTGGTGGACGCATTAGACAGCGTGGACGAGCTGGAAACAGACTTAGACCAGAGCAAAGAAAGTATGTATAAGTTAAGCTACGTGATACGGGTGTCTGCACCCGATCTTGACGAGCTGAAACGCCGTTGTGATGAAGTCAAGGACTTTTACGACGACCTCAATGTCAAGCTGGTGCGTCCTGTTGGGGATATGCTGGGGCTTCATTCTGAATTTCTTCCTGCCAGCAAGCGATATATCAATGATTATGTGCAGTATGTAAAATCAGATTTTCTAGCTGGGCTGGGCTTCGGTGCGACACAGCAGTTAGGAGAAAACACGGGTATCTATATGGGCTATTCCGTTGATACGGGAAGAAATGTGTACCTGCAAC
>NZ_JAJDKA010000141.1:0-945 GCF_020589945.1 Faecalibacillus sp. MSK20_93
TCCTGCATTGTTCCTCACGTCCTTTCTGTTGTTTCATCACATCTTTTAAGGTCTGGTACGACATACCAAACACATACTTTGAAAAATCTTCTAACTGTCTTTCTTCATAGTTGGCAGGGTTCAGTCGTTTCATTTCATGCCACACCTTACGCTTGTAAGAGGGCAGGTCGGAAATATACTCACAGCCGATTTTTGCCTGCATATCCTTAAAAATATCGTTCATTTCATCACTCCAATCTGAAATTTTGGTAAGAAAAAAGCAGTCAATCCTAAGACCAACTGCTTTGCATATAAATATAAATTTGGAAACTAAAATTTTCGGAAGTTTTTTTGTATTTTGTGTAGCCATAGTCCAGCAATACCAGCTATAATTGCCAAGAAAAAAACTGCGGTAGGAATAGAATGATTTTTTACTATAATCGCAATTACCCCAGATACTAAAATACCAATCCCTACGAATAAAACAGGTTTTCCTAATTCTTTTGCATATCCTTTTTTGTTATCAGTAGTATCAAATACTTTACCATGAACAAAAGAGTAATTTCCCTTTAATAAAGAAATACTCACGAATATAAGGATAGCAGAAACAAACCACATCATTATACTAAATCCTAACATAAAATATCACTTCCTAAAGTTGTATTTTTATATCCATATTATATCACCCAATTAACAACATCACAATAAAAATTTATGCACCGATAATCTTGTTGAACAGCTCTAACAGTACATCTTTCACACCGCCAGCATTGAACACCAAGCCAACAGCAATCAAGGCAACTACCAAGAAACCGATAAGTTTGGAAAACTCACGTTTGAACCCTAAGTAGATACCGATAACCACAATCGCCATAAGCACTAAGCTCTGTGCGTTTGATAAAAACCATTGATATATGGATAGGTAAGTTCCTGATATTATAAATATCTCAAACTTTTCCCCCCATT
>NZ_JAJDKA010000142.1:0-936 GCF_020589945.1 Faecalibacillus sp. MSK20_93
TTATAATGTACAAATCATTACTGTCATTGTTCCATCAAAATCAACTTCTTTTTGATCTGAACAAACTACAAAATGATCTCCTTTTTTCACTTCTTTTCCTTCTACTGTTCCTTGTCCTTCAATGATTGATACAAGTTGGAATGGTTTATCATTCTTTACTTTATTATAGCCTGTCATATCATATTTATTTAATGTTAAATAGTTAGATGATACAAGCTCTTTTCTTGTTCCATTTTCTATTGTCTCTTCTACTTGTTTAGCTAGATCATATGGTTTATAAGGTACTGTTGTCACATCGATGGATTGTTTTACATGTAGTTGTCTTTCATTTCCATCCTTATCTTTTCGATGATAATCATATACTCGATATGTGATATCTGATGATTGTTGTGCTTCATAGATCAATGACCCTTTACAGATAGCATGGATCGTTCCACTTGGAATATAGAAGAAATCTCCTTTTTTGATATCAAACTTATTTAATAATTGATCATAATCATCATTTTCAATAGCTTTTACAAGTTCTTCTTTGGTTTTAGCATGATGTCCCATGACCATCTTTGTATCTTCTTTACAGTCTAAGACATACCAGCATTCTGTCTTTCCTAATGAATTTTCATGAAGACCAGCATATTCATCATTTGGATGAACTTGTACAGATAAATCATTACAAGCATCAATGATTTTTACAAGCAATGGAAATTGTTTATCTTTGATATTTCCAAAAAGTTCACGATGTTCATCAAAGACTTTTGAAAGTGTTTGTCCTTTGAATTCACCTTCTTTGATTGTATTATCACCATTAGGATGAGCTGAAGGTGCCCAACATTCTCCTGTTTGATCACTTGGTATAGCATAGCCATACTTTTCTTTAAGTTGGTTTCCTCCCCAAATCATTTCTTTAAATACAGGTTCTACCCATAAAATATGTCCCAT
>NZ_JAJDKA010000143.1:0-845 GCF_020589945.1 Faecalibacillus sp. MSK20_93
AAAGTTACTGGAAAATAAAATCTCCCGTCGCTTTAAGGTGCGTCGCTTGGAAATCAATGATTTTGGATATCTCATGGAACATCTTTACGGCAGGGACGGTATCGCTTATGAAGATTATGAGTACCAGCTACCAAAGAAAAAATTGAACAAAGAAACGCTGATAAAATACTACGACCTTATCCGTCCGACAAGGTGTGTGATTGAAGAAAGCCAGCGGTATTTACGCTTGGAACATGAGGACAAGGAAAGTTATGCGTCCTACTTTACTGTCAATGCGATTGTAGGTGAGCTTGATTTTCCGTCAAGTGAAATCTTCTATTTTCAGCAACAGCAATTCACATTCCCCGTTGATACTTCTATGAATGTAGAAATCGTGGAGAACCGAAAAGCACTTACCACAGTAAGAAATAAGAAAAAGGAATTGAAAGACCTTGACAATCACGCTTATCAAGCAGGAAATGAAACCAGCTCAAATGTGGTGGACGCATTAGACAGCGTGGACGAGCTGGAAACGGACTTAGACCAGACAAAAGAAAGTATGTATAAGTTAAGCTACGTGATACGGGTGTCTGCACCCGATCTTGACGAGCTGAAACGCCGTTGTGATGAAGTCAAAGACTTTTACGACGACCTCAATGTAAAGCTGGTGCGTCCTGCTGGAGATATGCTGGGACTTCATTCTGAATTTCTTCCAGCCAGCAAGCGATATATCAACGACTATGTGCAGTATGTAAAATCAGATTTTTTAGCTGGGCTTGGCTTCGGGGCAACCCAGCAATTAGGGGAAACTACGGGTATCTATATGGGCTATTCCGTTGATACGGGAAGAAATGTGTACCTGCAAC
>NZ_JAJDKA010000144.1:0-837 GCF_020589945.1 Faecalibacillus sp. MSK20_93
GCTGGTGCATGGTGCGGTCAAAACAAATATTTATCTGCAATTAAAAATGCGTTCCAAAACTTCATGCCTTTAACAATCGCTGGGGCAATCGGGGTTTTATGGTGTAACGTATTAGTTAACGACCAAACAGGTTTAGGATTATTCTTCAAACCAATCATGGCTTTAGATTTCTTAAATCCTGCATTCCAAGCCGTTAACTTCTGTACAATCAGCTGTATCACAGTTGGTATCACTCTTGGTATCGCCCAAGAAATCGGTGTTTGGAACATGGGAGCTGAAAGAGCTGGTTACATTCCAGGTTTAGTAGGTTTAGCTGCATGGTTATCAGTTACAAACACTTCACACATGGTAGAAGGAGCTAAAGAAGCTTTCACTGGTATCGCTGGTAATGAATTAGGAGCTACTGGTTTATTCACTGGTATGATTATTGGTGTATTATCTGTTGAATTATTCTGCTTCTTCGAAAAACAAGATGCATTAAAAATTAAAATGCCAGAACAAGTTCCACCAGGAGTTGCTCGTGCATTCGAAGTTTTAGTACCAGCTACTATTACTTTAATCATCACTGCTTGTATTGGATCAGCATGTTATAACTTAACTGGTTTATACTTAAATGATGTTATCAAAAATGGTATTCAAGGTCCTTTAGGAGCTGTAGGTGCTACAATTCCAGGTGTTATGATTATCTATTTAGTAATCATGTTATTCTGGTTAGTAGGTATCCATGGTAACAACATGTTATCTGCAGTAAAAGAAGCATTATTTACACCATTAGCACTTGAAAACGTTGAAAAATTCAACAAAGGTGAAAAACCAACAAACATCATCAACATGTAT
>NZ_JAJDKA010000145.1:0-828 GCF_020589945.1 Faecalibacillus sp. MSK20_93
TTGAAAAAGATTAAATCTTATACGGGTATCTGGAACGTGGAAAAAGTCTTGTATGCAATCAATGACTTTAACTTGCCCTTTCCCGTTACCTTTACGCAGATTACATGGTTTGTGATTACAGAATTTATCATCATTCTGTTTGGGGATATTCCCCCACTTTCCATGATTGAGGGAGCATTTCTCAAATACTTCGGTATTCCCGTTGCTCTCACTTGGTTTATGTCGCAGAAAACCTTTGACGGAAAGAAGCCGTACAGCTTTTTGAAATCACAGATAACCTATGCCCTGCGACCAAAAATCACTTATGCAGGAAAAGCCGTAAAACTGCATAAGCAGATACTCAATGAAACAATCACGGCAGTAAGGAGTGTGAACTATGTTCCCGATAAAATATATTGACAATAACCTTGTCTGGAACAAGGACAATGAGGTGTTCGCTTACTATGAGCTGATACCGTACAACTATTCTTTCTTATCCGCAGAGCAAAAATTTATCGTGCATGACAGCTTTCGCCAGCTTATCGCACAGTCCCGTGAGGGTAAAATTCATGCCTTGCAGATTGCCACGGAAAGCTCCATACGAAGTATGCAGGAGCAGTCAAAGAAACTGGTAACGGGAAAACTAAAGGAAGTTGCCTATCAGAAGATAGACGAACAGACCGAAGCGTTAGTATCTATGATTGGGGACAATCAAGTGGACTACCGCTTTTTTCTTGGCTTTAAGCTCATGGTTACGGAAGAACAGCTCAATCTGAAGAACATCAAAAAATCGGCGTGGCTGACGTTCACGGAATTTCTCCATGAAGTGAACCACACGCTGATGAATGA
>NZ_JAJDKA010000146.1:0-828 GCF_020589945.1 Faecalibacillus sp. MSK20_93
TCTTGCTGATAAAGCTAAAGAAGTTGTTTCAATTGGTAACCAAACAGGTGAAGGTTGGTTCTTAACTGGTGAAATGATTGAACTTATTGAAAGTGGAGCACCAAATATTGTATGTATGCAACCATTTGGATGTTTACCAAACCATGTTACAGGTAAAGGTGCTATTAAGGCTTTAAGAAAGAAATATCCTCAAAGTAACATTGTAGCTGTTGACTATGATCCAGGAGCTAGTGAAGTTAACCAATTAAATCGTATTAAATTAATGCTTTCAACAGCTTTTAAAAATTTAGATAAATAAAAAATAGTGGTTCGTATGAACCACTATTTTACTACCTTTATATTTTGACAAGATTGCAAGTTGATAACATGATATTTGTTTTATTGATTGAATAATGATTTTTAATTGCACAGATAATCAAACTATCACGGCTTTCTTTATAGGATAATGATTCACATTCAGCAAGAGAAAGCATAAAGTTTGTTTTCTTTAAATCAATATTTAAAACTAAACTCATTTGAATAAGATCATCTCTTTGAGGTTGAATTTTTCCATTAAGGATACCATTCAAAGTATTTTCATCAATTTTTGTTTCATTATATAACTTGATTGTAGGAATACAGTAATATCCTAATAAAGCATAAAAATAAGTTAAAAAATCTAAATCTGGAAATTCGTGTTTTACTTCATCAATATTGGCGCATGTATCAACAAGCATAAATAATCTATCGGCATTCATCATATCACCTACTTATTATAATTTTAACCCCTTTTAAATCATTGAACAAGTTTAAAAATATTTATTTTACTAATAATATTTTATAATAATA
>NZ_JAJDKA010000147.1:0-801 GCF_020589945.1 Faecalibacillus sp. MSK20_93
GTCATGCATGTATCAGAACCATATAAATTAGCTAATAGAGCTTTCCATCCAGAAGACTCAGTTATCGATGTCGGTGGTGTTAAAATTGGTGGAGGACATCTAGCAGTGATTGCTGGACCATGTTCAGTAGAAAGCAAGGAACAAGTGATTGAAATCGCTAAAGCAGCCAAAGCAGCAGGAGCTAATCTATTAAGAGGTGGAGCATTCAAACCAAGAACATCACCATATGCTTTCCAAGGAATGGGATCATCAGGATTAGATATTCTAGTAGCAGCTAAAGAAGCAACAGGACTCCCAATCGTATCAGAATTGATGGATGCAGAATACTTAGATGAATTCATTGAAAAAGTAGACTTGATTCAAATTGGAGCAAGAAACATGCAAAACTTCGACTTGTTAAAGAAAGTCGGGAAAGCAACAAAGAAACCAATCTTGTTAAAAAGAGGGTTGAGTGCAACATTCCAAGAATGGATCATGTCAGCAGAATATATCATGGCAAGTGGGAATCCAAATGTCATCCTATGTGAAAGAGGAGTGAGAACATTTGAATCATACACAAGAAATACATTAGACTTACAAGCAGTACCAGTAATCAAAGAATTGACACACTTACCAATCATTATCGATCCAAGTCATGCCGGAGGAAAATGGTGGTTAGTAAATCCAATGGCAAAAGCAGCAGTCGCAGCAGGATGTGATGGATTAATGATCGAAGTGCATAATAATCCAGAAAAAGCATTATGTGATGGACCACAATCATTAAAACCAGCCAAATTTGAACAATTGATGAAAGAATTAAAA
>NZ_JAJDKA010000148.1:0-788 GCF_020589945.1 Faecalibacillus sp. MSK20_93
GCTTTTTCACATCTGAACCAAACAGCATACCGTAACCTAATTCGCTGATACGCCCAAGTCCCACACGGAAATTGAAGTTATCCCTTATCCCGTCCGAGAAATACTTTGCGTCTGGTCTTTGACAAGCAACGATAAGGAAATATCCTGCCTGCCGTCCCAGCATAACGATTTTCTTTAACTGGCTAAGTAAGCCCACGCTTTCTTTTGTCCCCAGCATTTCAAAAAACGCCACATATTCATCAAAGATAAGAAAGCAGGGTGACAGTCCCAGATGGGCGTAGTTTTCACCTGTCTTATAGTTCGGGTGTCGTTTCATTTCCTCACTTCGTCGTACCATGCCCTCATAAAAGGCATTGACGCAATCAATCATTTCTTCTTTGGTGTGGTACACATTTCCCATAACTGTCCCCAAATCTGCTAAGTCCGCATTTTTCGGGTCTAAGATATAAAGGACAGCGTTTGTATGCAGTAGGGCTTCAATGAGCGTCAGCAGAAAATAGGTTTTACCACCACCAGTCCCGCCAGCAATCAGAGCATGAGGAAGTGCGTCATATTCCCAGACAAGATTTTTCATCAGTCTAAGACAGCCGTTTTCTGCCCGTACTTCATCAATGGTAATGCGGTTCGCTATCATATCATAAAGCAGGGTATATTCGATATAGCCGTCATGCAGGGTCTTGTCGGTCAGCTCGCAATATAAGCCACTTTCCAATTTATCCTCTAACCGTAAAATCTGGTCTTGATATTTCCCCAGCGTAATTTCACAGCGGATATGAAGCAGTCCCTTT
>NZ_JAJDKA010000015.1:0-50661 GCF_020589945.1 Faecalibacillus sp. MSK20_93
AATTCTACTTTTATTTTTCATTTTTTTAAAGTGGAATTTAACTTTTCACTTTAGCTAAAAATTATTATTTTTGTTTAAACAACTAAAGAAAGAAGTTATATAATTATTGATAAATATTTTGTATAATATTTTAAAAAGAAGGGAAAGTTATGAAAAAATTATATTTAATAGGTGGAACAATGGGTATTGGCAAAACAACAACGTGTCAGATCCTTAAAAGAAAATTAGATAGAAGTGTTTTTATAGATGGAGATTGGTGCTGGGATATGCATCCGTTCATGGTTAATGAAGAAACAAAAAAGTTAGTTTTAGAGAATATCTGCATGTTATTGAATAATGATTTAAAATGCAGTGTATTTGATCATATTATTTTTTGTTGGGTCATGCATGAACAAAGTATTATTGATGTTCTACTTTCACATCTTGATTTAAAAGATGTAAAAGTGATATCTATTTCTTTAGTTTGTCAAAAAGAAGCTTTGGAAAAAAGAATTCAAAAAGATATCAATCAAGGAATTAGAAAACCAGATGTCCTTGCTCGTAGTGTAGAAAGATTAGAAATGTATCAAAAATTAAATACATATAAAATTGATGTTTCTAATAAAACAATTGAAGAAGTTGTTAAAGAAATAATAAAAGTAGGTGATGAAAATGATTAGACATATTTTATTTTGGAATTATACAAAAGAAGTTAAAGAAAACCATTTAGAAAAAGAAACACTTCAAAAATTAAAAGAATCGGTTCAAACTTTAGAAGGAATTGAAGGCTTATTATGTGTGGAAATGGAAGAAAACTTGACTTCAGGTTATGATCTTGTTTTTTATAGTGAGTTTGAAAATTTAGAGGCATTAAAGAATTTTCAAAATCATCCATTACATGAAGCCCATAAAAAGCGTTGTAAAGATCTTGTTTGTGAGCGTTTATGTGGAGATATTGAAAGATGAAAACAGAACATATTGAAGTTGTAGATTATGATTCGAAGTGGGTAAATGATTTCAATCAAATTAAAGGGGAAATAGAAGAAGCTTTAAAAGATTTAGTGCTTGCTGTTGAACATGTAGGAAGCACTTCTGTTCCTTTACTAGCAGCTAAACCAATCATTGATTTAGATGTTGTCATTGATCGTAAAGATTTAAAAGAAGTGATTTTTCTTTTAGAAAAGCATGGTTATATTTATGAAGGTGATTTAGGTCTTAAAGATCGTGAAGCTTTTAGATATGAAGGAAAAGAACACTTAAGAATACATCATCTTTATGTATGTCCACAAGATTCTAAAGAATTAAAAAGACATCTTGCTTTTAGAAATTATTTAAGAAATCATCCAAATACTGTAAAAGAATACGGTAAAGTTAAAAAAGAAGCAGCAAAGTTGTATCCAAATGATATTGAAAAATATTGTATGTATAAATCACAAATTATTGAAAAAATTTATAAGGAAATAGGTCTATAAAAAATGAAGACAAGTTATAAAGGATTTATTGCCTGGTTGGTTTTGTTTTGTGTAGGTGTGTTGGCGATTATTTTTATGGATATCAAGAATATAGATTTAGTAGGTTTGGTTTTAGGTAATTATATGTTTATAACTCTTGCCATTCTTACGGGCATGATTTATAAAAATGAGGCAATCTATTGGTATTCAGGAATGTCTTATCAAGAAGCAATTGAGGCAACAAGTATATCAAGAAAAAAGTATGCTTATAAACATTTTATACGTTTTTTTATAACATGTTTATTGTATTTATTTTATTCAATAATAGCTTATTTTTTGTCATTTTCATTTGGAATGAATATGACAATTTGTTGTTTGTTAATTATGGTGTGTGCCCTAAGCACGACATCTATTAAGTTATAAAGGAGTATTTTATGAGTTTTATTACAACGTATACAAAAAAATATTTTGATCCATTAAATGTTGATGAAAGTTTATTAGATATTAAAGATATTGCACATGCACTTTCTTTAATATGTCGAGGAAATGGACATGTTCAATATTTTTATTCCGTAGCTCAACATAGTCTTGCTTGTGCTAAGGAAGCAAAGACAAGAGGATATAGTAAAGAAGTTATTTTAGGATGTTTGTTGCATGATGGAAGTGAAGTTTATTTAAGTGATGTTACAAGACCGATAAAAAAAGAACTTACTTATTATTTAGAAGTGGAAGATGTTTTACAAAATGTTATTTGGAAACATTTTATTCAAAGAGATTTAACAAAAGAAGAAACTAAATTAGTTTTTGAAATTGATGATGAAATGTTATCTTTGGAATTAAAAGAATTATTAAATGATGAAATCAATCGGAATTATTTAAAGTTGCAAAGAAAAGTTGATTTAAGTTTTGTAGCTTTTGAAACAATTGAAAATGAATTTATAGAATTTTATAAAGAGACGATGGAAATTTAAAATCGTCTTTTTCTTTACCCTTTCCTTATTTCTGTGCTAAAATTTGAGTATATATTTTTAAGGGGGACTCTTATATGGAACATGTTACATTTGATGAATTTTTTGATTTTGTAAAGAATGAAGATGCTGATTGGTATATTCCTGGACTAAAAGAATATTTTGAAGGTTTAAATCAAGATGAAATTTATATACAAGACAATTTTTTGGGAAAACTTGTTTTTCAATTTAATAAATTTGAAAATAATTTAAAGAAAGCTGTTTTTGATAAGTTTATCTGTTATAAAAAAATGATGGATGAAAAAGAAAAAAGCAAACTTAAAAACAGTGCTAATGAAATAGCCAATGTTGATTTAGAAAGTGCTTATTCTTACAATGAACTTTTTGACAATGTTTCTCATAACAAATTATTAGAGGATATCAATAAATATAATAATTGTGGGGATGTTGATTCTGATTTTGGAATAAAATTAAGATTTAATGAAATACATGAAGAAGAAACTTTTAACCAAGGTTCTTTAGATATTATAGGAAGTGTTTCATTTAACTCATATAAAAGTGGAAAAGTCTTTGATTTTCCATTTACAATGACCATTGGTTTAGATTCAGACTCTTATTTTGAAAAAGAGGGGGATATCTATAAGATATATAAATTTAGGGAGTTCTATGCTTTTTCTAAAACTTATGGTACAGAAGATACAATACATTATAGATATAGAAAAAATGATTTTCCATTAGAAAAATATGGTACATATGGTGTACATGTTGATAGTGATATTCCTTTTGCCAGTGATAAGTATTCAATTTATATGTTTAGAAATGACTATGCCCCATTTAAATATGCTTTCCAATATGACTGTCTAACTCATTTAGTTAAATCTGAACTTGGGAAAGAGCTTTTAGAAAATGGTGCTAAAGAAGATTTATTAAGAATTCTATACAATAGGATAGCTTATGCTGTTGATGAAAGCCTTATGCCAGAATATGATTAAGATGTTATCTTTAAAACAATTGAAAATGAATTTATAGAGAAACGATGAGATGAATCATCGTTTTTTTACTTTTACTTAACATTTCTTTTCGTAAAAATGATAGTTGATTATCTTAAAAATAAGTATGCTTTTTCTAAACTAAAGAAAGGGAAATGAAAAAAATGCCATCAACTTATGCACATTATCGATTTGGACAAGAAGTTTTAAAAGAACTACCAAACGATATCAAAAAAATAATTATAGAAAATAAAGAACTCTATGATATTGGACTACATGGTCCAGATCTCTTGTTTTATTATTTACCATTAAAAACCAATGAGATTAATTCAATAGGTTATAACATGCACGAAAAAACAGGAAAAGAAGTCTTTGATACTTTTAGAAAAATGATGACTTCTAAAAAACAAATCAATTATTACCTAGCTTATTATTATGGATTTATTTGTCATTTTGCCTTAGATGCAACGTGTCACGGTTATATTGAAAAAAGAATTCATGAAAGTGGAGTATCACATGGAGAAATAGAAGTTGAATTTGATCGTTTTTTAATGATTGAAGATGGATTAGATCCGATAAGACATAAACTTACCAATCATATTATTCCATCTATTGATTATGCAAGAATCATTGCTCCTTTTTTTAATGTAACAGCTCAACAAGTCGTTAAATCATTAGAAAGTATGAAATTCTATAATGATTTATTAATTGCACCCTCAAAATTAAAAAGAAAGTTTATTTATGCATTACTTCGTATTACAGGAAATTATCAGGAAATGCACGGTTTGCTTGTTAATTATGAGGCTAATCCTTTATGTAAAGATAGTACAGAAAAATTAAATCAATTCTATAAACAAGCCATCAAAAAAGCTGTTGAATTGATCAGTGAGTATGTGCAGCTTTCATCATTAGAAAAAACAAAAGATGATTTTTATCAATATACATTTAGTGGGAAAAAGGAGTAAAATATGAAATTTAAGATGACAACTGAAGAAAAAAACTGGGTGCTCTATGATGTAGGCAATTCAGCTTTTGTTTTATTAGTATCAACAATTATACCGATTTATTTTAATTATCTAGCTGAAAAAGCAGGCTTATCTTCGGTAGATTATTTAGCTTTTTGGGGTTATACGGCCTCGCTTGTGACAATTATTGTTGCTTTTTTAGGACCGGTATTAGGTACATTAGCTGATACAAAAGATTATAAAAAACCGCTTTTTACAATGATGTTACTTATTGGATGTATTGGTTGTTTTCTTCTAGGATTTATCAACTATTGGTTTGTCTTTTTAATTGTGTTTTTAATTGCTAAGATAGGTTTTTCAGGAAGTTTGATCTTTTATGATTCGATGTTGATTGATGTGACAACACCAAAGCGTGTCGATCATGTTTCTTCTCAAGGATATGCTTGGGGTTATATTGGTAGCTGTGTCCCTTTTGTAATTTGTCTTGGTTTAGTTTTAGGAGCAAGTAAAATAGGTCTTTCTATGGAAATGTCGATGATTATTTCTTTTGCTATTATTGCTTTATGGTGGTTTTGTTTAACACTACCACTTTTAAAAACATACAAACAAAAGTATTATGTAGAAAGACAACCCAAAGCGATTTCAAATAGTTTTAAAAGATTAGGAACGACTTTAAAAAATATTAGAAAAGAAAAAAAGATTTTTTTATTCTTATTAGCGTTTTTCTTCTATATTGATGGGGTTTATACCATTATAGATATGGCAACAGCCTATGGAACAGCTTTAGGGTTTGAAAGTACAAGTTTATTACTAGCTCTTTTACTTACCCAAGTTGTCGCCTTTCCCTTCGCAATTTTATTTGGAAGACTTGCAACAAAATATAATACTTCAAAATTAATCGTTATTTGTATTTTAGCGTATTTAGGTATTTCTATTTTTGCTATCTTCCTTACAAAACAATGGCAATTTTGGGTGTTAGCTATTTTGGTAGGAATGTTTCAAGGAGGAATTCAATCGTTATCAAGATCTTATTTTACAAAAATCATTCCTTCAGAAAAATCGGGAGAATATTTTGGTTTGATGGATGTATGTGGTAAAGGAGCTTCTTTTTTAGGAACAACAGTGATTAGTGTTTTATCACAATGGACAGGACAAGTTAATCTTTCTCTAGGAGCGCTATCTATTTTCTTTATGTTAGGAATTGTTTTTTTTAGAATGTCTGAAAAAAGAGAAGGTTAGTGAACTACAAGTTCAATGACAGCCTTCTTTTTTTATTTTAAAATAATAGTGGTGATAGAAATGAAGAAAAAATTAATAAATCCTTTAAAAATAGGAAAGAATTTAAAAAGATGTGTTGATCAAATGGGGTATAAAGTAAAAGATATTCAAGAGTATTTATGTTTAGAATGTCCTCAACCAATTTATCGTTGGTTTAAAGGAAGTACATATCCTTCAATTCATCATTTATATGCATTAAGTTGTTTATTTGGGGTAAGTATGAATGAATTAATTGAAGAAGATGAAAGAAAAGAATGGGGTTATTGTATTTATCAAATGAAAGAGGGGAAAATGACATTAGAAAATCAAGAAATTTTGTAAGCGTATTTCTTGCTTATTTTTTAGTATTCAAGTATGATATAGATACCCTATAGGGGTGGGAGGTGTTTGGATGAAAAAGAAATATGATGTCGTTGGGATGACATGTAGTGCTTGTTCAGCTCATGTAGATAAAGCAGTAAGAGGGTTGGATGGTGTTGATGATGTTAATGTCAATTTATTACAAAACTCAATGACTGTTGAATTTGATGAAAATAAACTAAGTGAAAGTCAAATTTTTGAGGCCGTAGATAAAGCAGGTTATAAAGCTCAAAATATTGGTGAAAAACAGGTTTCGAATGTTCAAGAAGATGAAAATGAACATAAAAAGAAGAATTTGATTTTATCATTTATTTTCTTGATTCCTTTATTTTATATCAGTATGGGACATATGATGAATTGGCCTTTACCAAGTATTCTCTTAGGTCATGAAAATATGATGATCTTTGTTTTAGTTCAATTGTGTTTGGTTGTTCCTATTATGTTTATTAATAGAGGATATTATATTCGAGGATTTAAAACTTTATGGAATAGAAGTCCAAATATGGATTCCTTGATTGCCTTAGGATCTTCTGCTGCTTTTATTTATAGTTTATATGCAACATTTATGATGGCTTATTATCTAGGAAGAATGGATATGGATATGACCCATCATTATATGATGCAACTTTACTTTGAATCGGCAGGGATGATTTTAACATTAATTTCTTTAGGTAAATATTTAGAATCACGTTCTAAACAAAAAACGTCAGAAGCGATTGAAAAATTGATGAAGCTGATGCCTTCAACAGCTATTGTCTTAAAAGAAGGAAAAGAAGTTGAAATAGCCATTGAAGATGTTCAAATTGGTGATGTTGTGATTGTTAAACCAGGTAACAATATTCCTTTGGATGGAAAAATCATTCAAGGACATGGTTCTATCAATGAAGCGATGATTACTGGAGAAAGCTTACCGGTCGATAAAACAGTTGGTGCTCAAGTTATTGGTTCAACCAATAACTTAGATGGTTATATGCAAGTAGAAGTTAGTCATGCTTCAAATGATACAACGCTTTCTAAAATCATTCGTTTAGTAGAAGAAGCAGGTGCTTCTAAAGCACCAATTGCGAAACTTGCCGATAAGATCAGTGGTGTCTTTGTACCAACCGTTATTACAATTGCAATCATTACTTTCATTTTATGGTTGACCCTTGGAAATAAAGATTTCCACTTTGCCTTAAACTGTGCAATTTCAGTCCTTGTTATTTCTTGTCCATGTGCTTTAGGGCTTGCCACTCCTACAGCAATCATGGTTGGAACAGGGAAAGGGGCTAACTTAGGTATCTTAGTTAAATCAGCACAACATTTAGAAGAACTTTCTAAATGTGATACGATTGTTTTAGATAAGACGGGAACACTTACTGAAGGAAAACCTCAAGTTACAGAAGTTTATCCAATTGGTGTAAGTGAAAATGATTTATTGAAATATGCGGGTTCGATTGAACAATATTCTAAACATCCACTTGCCAAGGCGATTCATAGTTATGTTTTAGAACAAGGAATATCTATTGATTCATTAGATCATTTTGAAATGAAACAAGGATTAGGACTTGTAGGTGAATTAAAGGGAGAAATTCTTTTATCAGGAAATAGACGTTTGATGGAAGAAAATGATGTTGATCTTTCTTCGATTGAAGATCTCTATAAAGAATTATCATCTAAAGGAAAGACACCTTTATTCTATAGCTATGCCGGTCAACTTATTGGTTTAATCGTTGTTTCAGATGTCTTGAAACAAACAAGTAAACATGCCATTGATTGTTTAAAAGATATGAACATGAATATCTATATGTTGACAGGGGACAATCAATTGACAGCCAATGCGATTGCTGATGAATTAGGTATTGAAGCTATTGGAGAAGTCTTACCACAAGATAAAGAAAAACATGTAAGAGACTTACAAGAAAAAGGACATCGTGTCATCATGGTGGGTGATGGAATCAATGATGCACCCGCTCTTGTTAGAAGTGATGTTGGTATTGCGATGACTTCAGGTATTGATATTGCTATCGAATCTGCTGATATCGTTTTAATGAAAAATGATTTACAAGATGTTGTTGTGGCTTATGAACTATCAAAAGCGACAATTAAAAATATTAAAGAAAACTTATTCTGGGCATTCTTCTATAATGTCATTGGTATTCCTATTGCTGCAGGGGTGTTCTATTCAATCTTTGGCTGGTTGTTAGATCCAATGTATGGGGCAGCAGCAATGTCATTAAGTTCTGTCTTTGTTGTATCGAATGCACTTAGATTAAGATTCTTTAAACCAAAACATCAAATTATTCAAATACAAGAAAATAGGAAAAAGGAAGAAAAGAAAATGAAAAAAGTATTAGTAGAAGGAATGATGTGCGAACATTGTAAAGCACATGTAGAAAAAGCATTAAATGCTATTGATGGTATTCAAGCAACAGTTGATCTAGAAAAAAACTGTGCTTTTGTAGAAGGTGAAACTGACGAAGCAACACTAAAACAAGCCATTGAAGAAGCTGGATATACTTATAAAGGAATTGAATAAGTATGATGGCCGATAAAAAACAGGTCACAAGACTTTTAAAAACGGCAAGAGGACAAATTGATGGTATCTTAAAAATGGTGGAAGAAGATCGCTATTGTATTGATATTTCACATCAAATCATGGCCAGTGAAGCTATTTTAAAAAGAGCCAACAAAGAAGTCTTAAAAGCTCATATGACACATTGTGTACATGATGCAGTCAATAGTAAAGATTGTGATCAAAAAATAGAAGAAATGATTAAAGTATTAGATAATTTATTGAAATAAGAAATCTTGAAAAAGGTTTCTTATTTTTATGATAAAAAAGTATAATACCGGCTTATATAAGCCGGTATTGGTGATTTACAAAGTATATACTATAGATGAACAAAAAGAAAAGGTTATATATAAAAAAGAATTTTAAATGTAATAGAAATTGTATTGAATATTGTATTAATTGTATGTTTGGTGAAATCAATCAAGGATAAAAGAGAATCTTAAATAAAAGAATCATTCAAAATAACACAACTGTTTTGTTACCTTATAAATAGTGCTAGAAAATGTGAAAATATATCCATTGTTTGTATCGAATAGAAAAATAAAAGTGTATAATTAAACTAATAGTAGTTAGGAGGAAGAATTATGAGCAGATATGTATTAGGATTAGATATAGGAATTACTTCTGTAGGGTATGGTGTAATAGATATTGATAATAATTTATTTGTGGATTATGGTGTAAGGCTTTTCAAAGAAGGAACTGCTGCAGAAAATGAAACGCGAAGAACTAAAAGGGGTTCAAGACGTTTAAAAAGAAGAAAATCTAATCGTTTAAATGATATGAAAAATCTTTTAAAGGAAAATGAATTATATTTTGAAGATTATCGAAATTATAATCCTTATGAGGTAAGGGTTAAAGGATTAAAAGAAAAGTTATTGCCTGAAGAACTATGTACAGCAATTATGCATATAACAAAATCAAGAGGAACAACTTTAGAAGCACTTGCTGATGAAAGTCAAGATGATGAAGGAACAAAAGCTACACTTTCAAAAAATGCTAAAGAATTAAATGATGGAAAATATATTTGTGAAGTTCAATTGGATAGATTAAATAAGGATCATAAAGTAAGAGGAACGGAAAATAATTTCAAAACAGAAGATTATGTCAAAGAACTCAAAGAAATATTAAAACACCAAGATTTAAATGAAGAATTGTGTGATCAAATTATTGAAATGGTTTCAAGAAGAAGACGTTATGATCAAGGCCCAGGTAGTGAAAAATCACCAACTCCTTATGGAAGTTATCGAATGGTGGATGGTGTTTTAAAACATGTTAATTTGATTGATGAAATGCGTGGAAGATGTAGTGTCTATCCAGATGAATTTAGAGCGCCTAAACAATCTTATACAGCAGAATTATTTAATTTGTTAAATGATTTAAATAATTTAACAATTAAAGGTGAGAAAATAACAGTTGAAGAAAAAGAAAAGGTTGTTGCATTTGTTAATGAAAAAGGAAGTATTACAGTAAAACAATTACTTAAATTATTAGATGCTCAAGAAGATGAAGTTACAGGATTTAGAATTGATAAAAATGATAAACCATTAATTACAGAATTTAAGGGTTATAGTAAAGTTTTAAAAGTCTTTAAAAAATATAACCAACAAGAATTACTAGAAGATAAATTGATTGTTGATCAAGTTATTGACATATGTACAAAATCAAAAGGTATTGATGAAAGAAAAAAAGATATTAAAGAATTATATCCTGAATTTGATAATGAGTTAATTGAAGAATTAGCTTCAGTTAAAGGTGTTTCTGCTTATCATTCATTATCTTTTAAAGCAATGCATATAATCAATAAAGAAATGCTTACAACAGAAATGAATCAAATACAAGTTCTTCATGAAATAGAAATGTTTGATAAAAATAGAAAATCATTAAAGGGTAAGAAAAATATTGAACCTGATGAAGAAGCTATTCTATCTCCAGTTGCTAAAAGAGCGCATCGAGAAACATTTAAAGTCATTAATGCGTTAAGAAAACAATATGGCGAATTTGATAGTATTGTTATTGAAATGACAAGGGATAAAAATTCAAAAGAACAAGTAAAGAGAATAAATGATAATCAAAAAAGATTTAAAAACGAAAATGATCAAGTTGATGAAATTATTAAAAATGCAGGTATTGATCCAGAAAGAGTTAATGGAAAAACTAAAATTAAGGTACGTCTTTATTTACAACAAGATTGTAAGACAGCCTATACGCAACAAGATATTGATTTACATATATTGATTTTTGATGATAAAGCATATGAAATCGATCATATTATTCCAATATCCGTTTCATTGGATGATTCTCTTACTAATAAAGTATTAGCTTCTCGTTTAGAAAACCAACAAAAAGGTAATCTAACACCAATGATGGCTTATTTAAAGGGAAAATTTACGGATGGTAATTTAGAAAGATATAAATTATTTGTAAATAGTAATAAGAATTTTAATCATAAGAAAAGAAGTAATTTACTTGATGAACAAGATATTACAAAAGAAGATGTGGCAAGAAAGTTTATCAATCGTAATTTGGTAGATACAAGTTATGCGTGTCGTACAGTATTAAATACTTTACAACATTATTTTAAAGATAATGAAATAGATACGAAAGTTCATATAATTAGAGGACAATCAACGAATATTTTTAGAAAACGAATAAATTTACAAAAAGATAGAGAACAAGATTATTTCCATCATGCTATTGATGCTTTAATTGTTGCTTCGTTAAAGAAAATGAATATCGTTAATTCATATTTGATGCATTATGACTATAGTGATTTATATGATGAAGAAACAGGGGAAGTATTTGATGTTTTACCTGATAAACAATTTATTGATCAAAGATATATTTCATTTATCTCTGATTTAAAAAATATTTATCAAGAATCGAATCAATATAACTTAGGTTATATTACCCAAGAACAAATGCATTATCCACTTATCAAGGTATCTCATAAAATAGATACAAAACCAAATAGGCAAATTGCGGATGAAACAATATATAGTACAAGAAATATTGAAGGACAAGATATGCTAGTTGAAAAAATAAAAAATATCTATGATCCTAAAGAAAAGAAAGCAATTGAACTTGTTAATAATATTATTAATGATGATACTGATAAGTACATTATGAAACATAAAGATCCACAAACTTTTGAAAAAATAAAAGAAGTGGTATTAAATCATTTTAATGATTATAAAGATTCAAAAGAATATTATGTAATTGACAAAAAAGGTAAGTATTCTTTAAAAGAAGAAAGTCCTTTAACATCATATTATAATGAAAATGGAGCTATTACTAAATATTCTAAGAAAAATAATGGACCAGCAATTACATCAATGAAATTTTACTCTGAAAAACTAGGGAATCATTTAGCAATTACAAGTAATTATAATACAAATAATAAAAAGGTAATTTTAAAACAAATAAGCCCATATCGAACAGACTTTTATGTATCTCCTGAAGGAAAATATAAATTTGTTACAATTAGATATAAAGATGTTTTCTATAAAGAAACAATTCATAAATTTGTCATAGATGAAAATTGGTATCATGAAGAAAAAACTAAAAAAGGAATCCAAGATGGTTGGAAATTTGTATGTTCAATGCATCGAGATGAACTGATTGGACTTATCAAACCTGAGGGTAAAAAGTTTGTTTATGATGCTTCAATTAATGGTGGTCAAACACAATATCATGATGGTAAACATTATGAAATTTTAAAATTTACTGCAACGAACAATGATGAATCTGGAAGGTTTGAAGTAAAACCGATTAATACGATTTGTAAAAAACAATTAATGCCATCAGTTGGAACTTTTATTAAAATTCAAAAATTTGCTACGGATGTTTTAGGAAATACATATGAAGTTAAAGATAATAGATTGAAATTAGAGTTCGATTAGTCTATAATATAGGTGGTTGTATTCTAGCAAAAATTTATATGACCTAACAAAACAAGGGTTTATCCCGGACTCGGCTCTTCGGAGCCTTTTTCTTTTATAAAAATGAGTCATAGGATCATATATATTGAAAAATGTGAATGTTTGAAATTATATTTAGATAATATTAAGATTATTTACAATGATAATGATATTCTACTACCAATTTCAGACATTCAAATATTAGTTATAGATAATTATAAATCAAGTTTAAGTATACCCTTAATTAATAAATTAACAGAAAATAATGTATGTACAGTTGTATGTGGAATAGATCATATTCCTAAAAGTTACATACTTCCAATGAATGGTCATTTTTCACAAAGTGGAAATATTAATAAACAAATAGAATGGGATAATAATAGAAAACAAATCATGCATCAAAAAATAGTAAGGGCTAAAATACATAATCAAGCAGAAATATTAAAAGTAAATAATAAAAGTCAAGATGTAATAAATAAACTATATCAATTTGAAAATGAGGTTCAAATTGATGATGTTACAAATAGAGAAGGTCTAGCTGCAAAAATGTATTTTAGAGAATTATTTGGTGATGATTTTATACGATTTGATGAAGATATAATCAATGCTGGATTAAATTATGGATATAGTATTTTTAGATCATTAATATCTTCTATTATTGTAGCTAAAGGTTATTTACCTAATTTAGGTATTTTTCACCGAGGTAAACAAAATATGTTTAATTTAAGTGATGATGTAATAGAAGTATTCAGACCAATTGTAGATCATTATGTTTATAATAATATGATGGAAGATATTTTATTTAAACAAGAACATAGAGAAGCGTTAATACAACTTACAGCTAAGAAAATAGAAATCGATGGAAGAAAACAAACGGTTAATAATGCTATTTATGTTTATTTAGAAAGTATTTTAAAAGAATTAGAAACAAGTAAAGATGTCTATTTATTTCCTAAACCAATTTTATATGATTTATGAATTTATGAGATTGGTATTATTTTTTGACCTCCCCATGAAAACAAAAAAAGAAGTAAAAATATATACACATTTTAGAAAATATCTTATAAAGAATGGATATATGATGATGCAGTTTTCTGTTTATTGTAAGATTTTTCCAAATAGAGAAGCTGCAGTTAAACATGTAAATATATTAAAAAAGAATGTTCCTAAAGAAGGACAAATTAGATTATTGTTGGTTACAGAAAAGCAATATTCTAAAATAGAAATTATTGTTGGTGGGGTCTCGAATCAAGAAAAAACAGTAAATGCGGATTCTTTTATAAAATTATGAATCTATTAACATTAAAAAAAGGAAATAAAAGATATGACTTACAAATAAATAATATAAAATATTGTATAGGAAATGATTTTGAAGAAAAATATAATTTTGTAAATATTTTAAAAGAAGTATTTTTATTATCTAAAGAAAGCGAATATTCGATAAATAATAGTGGACAAGCACAAGTTTTGATAAATGATAAAGAAATTAAAGTAAAAGAGATAAATTTCTATCAAATAAACCATCATTATTCGATTACAAATGATTTAAAGTTAACAGCACATTCTCTAATTACTAGATATTTAGAAATACTTATCGCACAAGATGATAATATAGACACAATCAATACAATAAATCTTCTATTAGAATCTTTTACAAACGAATTAGATAATGAATTAATATATCCAAAATTTATAACATATACACCTAAACAATTCTTAAAAATATTGTTACCAATATTTTTAAAAGAAGAAGATCAAGCAAATGAATATGATCTATCCTATGATGAAATCATTTTATTTCAACTAAAAATGATAGATTATATATCTAAACATCAAACAACTAAAATAATTTGTCTTATAGAATTACCATATCTATCAAAAGAAATAAATGACTATCTCATAAATATGAAAAATTGCTTTATTGTTGTTATGTTTTATAAAACAAACAGTGTTTTAAATATAAAAGATACTTATATATTTGATGATTTAATAGTAGATTTAAATAATGATGAACAAATATATAATATCTATTTAAATAAAGGTGTATGCACACTACAGGAGGCAAAAGAAATGATAATAAATAATATAAAAACTAAACTTGATATATCTATAACTTTGTAAAATATTCGATATTTTATTATTTTTAAATATATGGTAACATGTATTTGAGGTTTTGTTACCATATGGATTTTTGCTAGAATAAGACTAGTTTTGATAATCGCATTTTTAGCACTTGGTTTTGTTACCATATGGATTTTTGCTAGAATAAGACAAGTTTGTATTGATGGTTATGTATGCTTTGGTTTTGTTACCATATGGATTTTTGCTAGAATAAGACTTTAATCCAGGAATAGAGAAATTGAAATTCGTTTTGTTACCATATGGATTTTTGCTAGAATAAGACATCATCTTTTAGCTCAACCTCTTCTATCAAGTTTTGTTACCATATGGATTTTTGCTAGAATAAGACGTATCTTCGGTTAAAACTCTATTCACCTCAGTTTTGTTACCATATGGATTTTTGCTAGAATAAGACGCGCTCTTCGAGGACTTACTTTTGAGAAAAGTTTTGTTACCATATGGATTTTTGCTAGAATAAGACAATTGAAAAAGGTGAGAATTCTCCTCGTGAGTTTTGTTACCATATGGATTTTTGCTAGAATAAGACTCGTGTTTATCCAATTGCATCACCTACCCAGTTTTGTTACCATATGGATTTTTGCTAGAATAAGACATAGCCTAAACAAGGCTTAATATGATTGTTGTTTTGTTACCATATGGATTTTTGCTAGAATAAGACTTGATGCAACTATTGAAACAAGTTTACAGCGTTTTGTTACCATATGGATTTTTGCTAGAATAAGACAAATATGTCTACAAAATTCAATGACGGAACGTTTTGTTACCATATGGATTTTTGCTAGAATAAGACTTATGAAACATTAAGAAACTTTAATGCCACGTTTTGTTACCATATGGATTTTTGCTAGAATAAGACCTTATAAGGTCCTAAAGAACCTAGACCAGTGTTTTGTTACCATATGGATTTTTGCTAGAATAAGACAATGTATATAGCATCTTGTGATCGACTTTCGTTTTGTTACCATATGGATTTTTGCTAGAATAAGACAGAGCATTCACACACTTTACCATTACCTATGTTTTGTTACCATATGGATTTTTGCTAGAATAAGACATGTATAAAGCGATGTAGGAATTGCTGACAGTTTTGTTACCATATGGATTTTTGCTAGAATAAGACATTGTCAATATTGTTTAAAGATGGACGTGAGTTTTGTTACCATATATATTTTTTGGTAGATTTAATTTAAATGCATAAAAAGAGATTTCTCAAGGATCTCTTTTTGTTTATAAAAATATTTACATAAAATAAAAAACAACCCGAAGGTTGTTGTTTATTAAATGGCGTCCACGAAGGGATTCGAACCCCTGACCGCACGCTTAGAAGGCGTGTGCTCTATCCAGCTGAGCTACGTAGACATTGCTTACTTTCAACTGCTCATATATATTAGCATGAATATGAAATGATTGCAATAAAAAATTACAATTTTTTTAAAATTTATATTTTATATTTTGAAGAGATATATATAAAATAAAAAACAACCCGAAGGTTGTTGTTTATTAAATGGCGTCCACGAAGGGATTCGAACCCCTGACCGCACGCTTAGAAGGCGTGTGCTCTATCCAGCTGAGCTACGTAGACATTGCTTACTTTCAACTGCTCAACTAGAATAGCATATATTTTTTTAAAAAGCAATACTTTTTTAAAAATCATCTAAATTTTTGAATTCAACCTTTAAATCTTTACCTTCTACATAAATAACACAATAACTTCGATTACTTCCTCCACGAGGTAAAGTTGTAGATCCAGGATTAATAAGTGTATAACCATCAACTTCTTTATACATAGGAACATGCGTATGTCCTGAAAGTAGTATATCACAGTTTGCTTCTTGCAAAGTATAGATCATACTTGTTTCACGATCCATATATCCAAAACGATGCCCATGAGCAACTAAAAAGTTTAAATCTTCAACTTTAAATTTGATTTGATTTGGGAAATCACTATACCAATCATTGTTTCCTTTAACACATAACCAATCTTGCATCATATATGTTTCAGCTTCACTATCACCACAGTGAACATAATAATCCCCATTGGGTTCTAGTTCTTTTACACGATTAATCATTTGATGATAACCATGACTATCTGACATTACTACTATTTTTTTCATTTTCATCACCAAAAACATTATAACAAAACTTTACTAGATTTGTACAATATTATCGATTGATGTACTTACATTTTGATCTTCTTGAATAAGTTCATTATTAATATAGATATGGACTGAACTAACATCAGGAAGTGATAAAAATGATTTTTCAAGACGACTATAAAGAGTAGGGGAAATATTTTCGCTATTATCTAGAATACGTGATGATAAATAGATAGAAAGTAAGCCATCGTTTAATTGTGATTTTTTAGTTGTTTCTACTTTAGTATTATTTTCAAAATGATCTAATAATAAAGATACTTTTTGATCAATTGTTTGGTTTGTGTTTTGAATACGTGTTGTTGTAGGAATATAATATGTTTTTCCAGCAATTTCTTTTTCGTTATAAACAAGGACGGAAGAGGTTTGATAAAGATCAAAAGTGGATGTTTCAAAGTTATTAATACCTAAATTAGGAGTGATACAACTTAATGGTATTGTTGTATTTTCAAATGAAGAAACAGCTTTACCATCTATTTTCATATTGATTTTAGAAATACCATCTTTACAAAATAAATAGCTAAGAGCTTCACAAATATCTAAAGCTTGTTGATTGTTTGATACTTTAAAGTTATTTGTAAAATCAAATGTAAGTTGATTACTTTCCATAATTAAAGCATTAAGTTCTAATTTCTTATTAAAAATAGGATAAAGTCCTAATTGAGTAAAATCTTTTGATTTCATTGTTTCAATAATGCCTCGAATATTATTTTCCTTATTATCCTTAACACCAATATCTACAGAAACAGGAATAAGCGTTTCATCTTGATCTTTAAAAATAACTGTTTGCATATTGGCTTTCTTTTTCACTGTTTTAACATCATCATTTTTAAAATAAACAAAGGTTGCAAAAGCACATAAAAAAATCATTGAAATATTTCTTAAATATTTTTTATACATGAAATCACCTCACTATTTAAAATATGAAAAGAGTGATAAAATAGTCTTAAAATTTGCCTTTTTTAAAGATTTATTTTATATTATAATAGCGAAAATGAAGGAGGGATAGTTGTGCCACTTACTGATGATGATTTTGTGAAGATTGGGAAACTAGAGGGTTATAGTGAAATGATTCAAAAATTACATGAAGAAGAACAAACACAACCCGAAATCACTTATGATTTACAATTAGATGATGATGAGGATGAAGAAGAAAAATGATAGAAGATTTAATTGAAACAGGTCAATATAAAGAAGCGTTGCAATATTTAAATGATATGGATAATGAACAAGTACGTTATCAAAGACTTGTTTGTTTATATGGATTGAAAGAGTTACAACAAGCTAAAAGAGAAGGTATGAAAGCAAAAGTTCTTGCTGGAGAAACTTATTATGATGTTGTTGCTATTTATGTATCGATTTTAAAAGATTTAGAAGAGTTTGAAGAAGCTATTAATATTATTGTAGAGGAATTATCAATGCCTTATATTCCTTATCAATATGAAACAGTTTTTAATGCAGCTTATGATGAACTGTTATTAGCGAAACAAGAAGCATCTTTTGATGGGGTGACTCAAAAAGTCTTTAATGAAGAAGATATTGAAAATATTTTAACTAAAAAAGATACAAATGAAGATTTACTTTATATGGCTATTGAACAAATGGAAGGCATGAATATTCGTCGTATGATTGTTCCTATTCGTCAATTTATTAGAGATAATGATCAACCTGATTTTGCCAAAAGTTTATTAATAGAATTAATGATTGATCAAGAAATTGATGAAGATTTGGAAGTTGTCAAAAAAGGTGTGCACTACGACATTAACCCAAGTTATGCCCCAATGGTCTTGAATCAAGAATCTGGTGTTGAAATTTATAAATTGTTGATGGATGCTTTAGAAGATGATAATCCATCTTTACTTACGATGTGTGAACAATTTTTAAATTTTTATCTTTATTCAATCTATCCAAAATATATTGATGAACAAGATTATCGTAGTATTGCAGGAGCTATTCATTATCATTTAGCATCTTTACAATATATAGATATTGAATTAGAAGATATTGAGTATTTATATAATTGCAATCAAGAGGATGTAAAAGATGTATTGGAAACAATACAATCAATCGAATATTAAAATTTATTAATATAGTTGAATTTAAAAAAAGGTTAGTATATAATGTCTTTTGATACGGAATAAGGAGAAATATATAATGAGAACAACTACAAAAAAATTAGAAAATGCTGTTACTCAAATTAAAGTAACATTTGATAAAAAAGAATGGGCAGAAGCTCAAGACGCTGCTTTAAAAAGATTAGCTACAAGAGTTAAATTAGATGGTTTCAGACCTGGTAAAGCTCCAGTTGCTATGATTAAAGCTAGACTTGGAAAACAAGCTATCTATGATGAAGCTACTGATCAAATCTTACAAAAAAGATATGCTGATATCATGAAAAAAGCTGAAGTTGCTCCAATTGCTCAACCAACATTAAATATTGATAGTGTTGATAATGATAACTTAAAAATTACAATTTTATGTCCTGTTAAACCTGAAGTTGAATTAGGTGAATACAAAGGATTAGAAGTTAAAAAAGGTAGAGTAACTGTTGCTAAAAAAGATATCGAAGCACAAGTTGAAAACTATCGTCATCAATTCGCTGAATTAACAACTAAAGAAAACGGTGAAGTTGCTAAAGGTGATACAGTAGTTATGGACTTTGAAGGATTCATCGATGGTGAAGCATTCGAAGGTGGAAAAGCTGAAAATCATTCATTAGAAATCGGTTCTGGACAATTCATTCCAGGTTTTGAAGATCAAATGATCGGTATGACTTGTGAAAATGAAAAAGATGTTGTTGTAACATTCCCAGAAGATTATCAAGCTACTGAATTAGCTGGTAAAGAAGCTACATTCAAAGTAACTGTTCATGAAATTAAAGAAAAAGTTTTACCTGAAGCTGATGATGAATTAGCTAAAGATGTTAACATCGAAGGTGTTGAAACTTTAGATCAATTAAAAGATCATATTAAAGCTCAATTAAAATCACAAAAAGAAAATGAAGTAGAAAATAAATTCTTCTCTGATTTAACTCAAGCTTTAATTGAATGTTGTAAAGTAGAAGATAGCGAAGCTTTATTAAATTCTGAATTAGATACAATGTTAAGAGAAGTTGAAATGAACTTGCAACAACAAGGTTTATCATTTGAATTATATGAACAATTCACTGGTAAAAACAAAGATGCTATCAAAGCTGATTTAACTGATCAAGCAAAAGACAGAGTTAAATTAAACTTAATCTTAGCTGCTATCGTTGAAGCTGAAAATATTGAAGTAACTGATGAAGAACGTAATAGCGAATTAGAAACAATCGCAAATACATATAATAGAGACTTAGAAGAAATCAAACAAATCTTCGCTCAAAATATGTACCAAATCGATGCTGATATTTTAAATAGAAAAGCGTTAGACGTTGTTAAAGAAAACTTAAAGAAATAGTTTAAAAGACGCGTAAGCGTCTTTTTAAAAAAGGAGGATTATTATGAGTGAAAGTACATTATTAACCCTTCCTGTTGTGTGCACAAGAGGAATGATTGTCTTTCCGGGTAACCGTTTATCATTAGATGTTGGTCGCCCACTTAGTTTAAAAGCACTTGAACTTTCAAGTCGTGACTTTGATAACAATATCCTATTTGTATCACAAATCAATCCTATTGTTGATGATCCGAAATATGATGATGTTTATCATGTTGGAACTTTATGTAAAATTGAAAAGAAAATCCGTCGCGATAGTGCAGGGACAATCAAATTAACTGTTACTGGAGAAAAAAGAGTTGCTCTTCGAGATTTTAAAATTGAAGATGGTTCAATTTTTTCAACAGCTGAAGTTTTAGAAGATATTTATGGAGACACAAATGAAGAAGTTGCTTTAGTAAGAAAAACAACAGCTTATTTTGAACAAGCAAGACGTCATATGCCTCATATTCCAGCTGAAAGTTTAACATTGCTTTCAAATGGAACATCAGCTAGTTTACTTGCTGATACAATTGGTCAATATTTACCAATTGATTTAGATAGAAAACAAAAAATTCTTGAAGAACAAAGAATTAATGAAAGATTATTCTTAGTAGCAAGTTCTATTGAATCTGAAAAAATGATTAGTCAATTAGAAGATACAATCAATAGAAAAGTCAAAGAAAGTATTGATGAAAATCAAAAAGAATACTATCTAAGAGAAAAATTAAGAGCTATTAAAGATGAACTTGGTGATACTGTTGATAAAGGGGACGATGCTGATCAAATTCGTAAAGAATTAGCTGAAAATCCATATCCTCAATATATCAAGGATAAAATTGAAGAAGAATTACGTCGTTTTGAAGCTATGCCACCAGCATCTTCAGAAGCGAACGTTGTAAGAACTTATATTGATTGGGTGATGAAAACACCTTGGTATCAAGAAACTAAAGATGAAGAGGATATTTCTAAAATTGAAGCTATTTTAGAAGAAGATCATTTTGGTTTAGAAAAAGTAAAAGAAAGAATTGTTGAACACTTAGCAGTTAAACAAATGACACAATCTTTAAAAGCACCAATTATCTGTTTAGCAGGTCCACCAGGTGTGGGGAAAACAAGTATTGCTAAAAGTATTGCCCGTGCTTTAGATCGTAAATTTGTTAAAGCTTCTTTAGGTGGGGTAAGAGACGAAGCAGAAGTTCGTGGACATCGTCGTACTTATTTAGGATCAATGCCTGGACGTATCATTCAAGGAATGAAAAAAGCTGGTGTTGTAAATCCTGTCTTCTTATTAGATGAAATTGATAAGATGGCAAGTGATTATAAAGGAGATCCTACAAGTGCAATGCTTGAAGTTTTAGACCCTGAACAAAATTCTCAATTCTCTGATAACTATATCGAAGAACCATATGATTTATCTAAAGTTTTATTCATTGCGACTGCTAATGATTTAGGAGGAATTCCTGGACCACTTAGAGATCGTCTTGAAATTATTGAAGTTTCAAGTTATACAGAACAAGAAAAATTAATGATTGTTAAAGAACATTTAATTAAAAAACAATTAGATGCGCATTCATTAAAACCTGAACAAATGATTATTTCTGATGATATCATCATGGAAATCATTCAACACTATACACGTGAAGCAGGTGTTCGTGAACTTGAAAGATATATTGCTAAATTATGTCGTAAAACTGTTTTAGCTATCTTAAAAGAAAAAGTTGAATCAGTTACAATTGATCAAGATAAACTTGTTGAATTCTTAGGAAAAGCACCATTTGATCATACTAAGAAACTTCCTCGTCCACAAGTAGGTGTTGTTACTGGTATGGCATATACTCAATTTGGTGGAGATATTTTACCAATTGAAGTTAATCATTTTGATGGTACTGGTAAATTTATTATTACTGGTCAATTAGGTGATGTAATGAAAGAATCTGCTTCAATTGCATTAGATTATTTAAAAGCTAACAAAGAAAAATATGGCTTAGATGATAAAGCCTTTGAAAAACAAGATATTCATATCCATGTTCCAGAAGGAGCTATCAAAAAAGATGGTCCATCTGCAGGGGTAACTCTTACAACAGCTATCTATTCAGCGTTTACAAATAAACCTGTAAGAGATGATGTTGCGATGACTGGAGAAATCACTTTACGTGGAAATGTTCTACCAATTGGTGGATTAAAAGAAAAATCTATTTCAGCACATCGTTCTGGAATTAGAAAAATCATCATTCCTAAAGAAAATGAAAAGGATATCGAAGATATCCCAGAATCAGTAAGAAATGATTTAGAAATTGTTTTAGCTGATCATATCGATACAGTTTTAGAACATGCAATTGTTAAATAACGGAAACTTGAATTTCCGTTATTTTTTTTGTACAATAAAAAAGGTGAGAAAAATGGTAAAAATTAAAAAAGCAGAATATATATTATCAGCCGCATGGAAAAGCCAATGGCCTGAAGAAAGCTTTCCAGAAATGTGTTTAGCTGGACGATCAAATGTTGGAAAAAGTAGTTTTATTAATGCGATGTTATCTAGAAATGGTCTTGCAAAAGTATCAAGTACGCCAGGTAAAACAAGAACTTTGAATTTCTTTAATGTCAATGATGCACTTTATTTTGTAGATGTTCCTGGATATGGATATGCCAAAGTTGCTAATAATGTCACAAAACAATTTGGTAAAACGATGGATGAATATATTAGTGAAAGACAGACTTTAAGAGGTTTTATTTTACTTGTAGATTATCGTCATAAACCAACAAAAGATGATGTGATGATGTATGAGTTTGTTAAACATCATGGTGTACCTGTCATTGTCGTTGCGACTAAAGAAGATAAACTTAAACGTAATGATTTAAAGAAAAATGAAAAATTAATTAAAGATACATTACATTTTGATCCAAGTGATACATTTATTCGTTTTTCAAGTTTAAAGAAAAAAGGAATTCAAGAAGCTTGGAATGCAATTTATGAATTGTGTGATTTAGATTTTGAGTAGGGAAACCTACTTTTTTTCATATCTGATGATTTATTGCATAGACTTTGTTAGGAGGATGACTATGCAAAAAATATTTTACGAAAAGGAAATTGATTTATTACATCAATTGAAGGAATTAGTTTCTTTAACGGTTGATGAATCTATCGACTATAAGATTGAAGATCATGGTGTTAGAGCGGTGGGGAGTCTTGCTATTAAAGGAGAATATATTAGTCAAGAAAAAAGACATTTTTTAGAAAATGTGGAATTAGATGTTTATGCGGATGATCAAAAGATTATAGATCGTCAAGATTTTCATTTAAAGGTTGAAGATTTTCATTATGATATTATTGATGGTAATTTGAAAATTAAAATTGAAGTTGGAGTGTATGGGGTTGAAGAAGGTGAAAATCGTTATATTCAACTTGATGAAGATCCTATTGATGAAATTGAAAAATTATCAAGGGATGTTGAGACGCAAACGATAAATGAACAAGTCGTTGCTGAGGCACCCGAAGAAATTCAAGATGTTGAAAAGTTACAAGAAAAAATTTATGAAACGAAAGAAAAAGAAGAAAAGGTTGATGATGACGAGGATCTAGGTGTTTATTATTTATATGTCGTTTTACCAAATGATACGTATGCTTCAATAGCTAGACAATACCAGGTAGATGAAAAAATGATTAGAGACTATAATCAAGATCTAAATTTAGATGCAGGACAAATTCTTATTATTCCTTATGCTCCAAAAGATCATTCAAACAAAGTATGATTTAGACGTAATTGGACTGATTCAAATCAGTCCGCATGTCTATAAAGTGAAAACAGCTAATCATTTTTATTGTGTTAAGATTGTTGATGAAAAGAAACTAGAAGTTGCTTATCAACATCTTAATACCTTACATCTCCATCATTTTATTCATTTGATATTAAATAATGAACAACACTATTTTACACCTTTTCAAGATCGATATATCTATCTTATGCCTTATTTACAAGAAGATAATCATATAAAAAAAGGAATGAAAATAAAAACATATTATCAAATCCTAACGTATTTACACAATCATTCTTTTTTTATGCAACATGAAGAAGATGCTTTTTTTAAAAAGCAGTATGATGATCTTTTTTCTTTGATTCAACAAAGAAAAAATGATTATGAAGAATTAATGAGAGAATTTGAATTTAGAAAATTTAAATCTCCAGCAGGTTGGATGCTTGTTTTAAATTATTATCGTATCGTTCATTATTTAAATCAAGCACATTATTATTTAAGTCAATATCAAGAAATAATGAAAGGTAAAAATGAAATTAGACTTTCTTTAACGTATAATCATTTTAATAAGGAACATATTTTTGTTAGTGATGAAACACTTATTTCAATTGATCGAATGAAAATTAATTATTGTATTTATGATTTGATAGATATTTTTCAAAATCATGATGAACTCTATGATAGTTTACCGTTATTAGAATATTATTTAAAAGAAGTAAAGCTTTTAAAAGAAGAAAAAATCTTAATGCAATGTATTTTATCAATTGTTCCACAAGTTCAATTAAATTTACAAGAAGAAGTCAATATTTATCAAATGTCAAAATTAATTTGTTATTTAGATGGTTTACAAGAAATATTCAAAAAGTTAATGATTGACGAGAAATAGTCTATTTGATAGAATAGAACTGCAATGATTTGGAGGAGTAGTTCTTCTTTGTTTGATAGAGAGTCCCGTTTGCTGGAAAGGGATAAATGAAAAGAGTGAAGGTAGCCAAGGAGCATGTTAGATGAAATGAAGTAGTTTAACACGTAGAACTGCGTTAAAGTTTTAAGGTGCTAAGTTTTATGCTTAGAACTAAGGTGGTATCGCGATATAAGTCGTCCTTAGAGGAATGGCTTTTTTATTTTAAGGAGGAAAAAGATGAATTATTTTACAGAGTATTGGTATGTATGGATTATTTTTGCTATCATGTGTGTGTTCTTGTTTAGTTTTTATGGTAAAAAATTTAAACAATTAAAAGAAAAAAGAAAGCAATATGAAGAAAAATTAGCTCAAGAAAAAGATATGTTTTCTCATCTTACAAGTGATGTTTTTGATAAGATTGAACCAATTGATCTAACAAGAGCTGTTATTTTTCATATTAATGCGAAAGAAGATCGTCTATATGAAGATGATAACTATGATGGAAATATTATTCCTTATTTAACACATGAGGAATTATTGATTTATACAATGTACCAATTAGAATGTTCTTTAGAAGGGGGAAGAGGTTCAATCCATTCGTTTTTTATAACAGAACCTTATTGTAATTATCGACCTTATTATAAAGAAGCATTTGAAACAATGAAATGTTATGATATTGCTCATTTATTAGAAGAAGCTGAAAAATTAGCTATTTTAATTGAAAACGATCAAGAAGATGAAATTGATGAAACAAGTGAATACGCTACATACAATTTCTCTGATTTTACAAATGAATTTGTTTCTTTATTACGTTCTTCAGGAATTGGTGATAAATTAGGAGAATACATTAAAGAACATAAAGAAAGTTTTATTGAAAAGGATGATGAAAATGAAAAAAGAATTAGCGAGTAAATATGATCATAAAAGTGTTGAAAAAGGTAAATATCAACATTGGTTAGAAAAAGAATATTTTAAAGCAGGAGATGTTTCTAAAAAGCCTTATGCAATCGTTATTCCACCACCAAACGTTACAGGTAAACTTCATTTAGGACATGCTTGGGATACAACTTTACAAGATATGATTATTCGTTATAAAAGAATGCAAGGTTATGATGCTTTATGGCTTCCTGGTATGGACCATGCCGGAATTGCTACACAAGCTAAAGTAGAAGCAAGAATGAGAGAAGAAGGAATTTCTCGTTATGATTTAGGAAGAGAAGGTTTCTTAGAAAAAGCTTGGTCTTGGAAAGAAGAATATGCTTCTATTATTCGTGCTCAATGGGAAAAATTAGGTTTATCTTTAGATTATTCGAAAGAAAGATTTACTTTAGATGAAGGATTATCTCAAGCGGTTAAAGAAGTTTTCGTTCGTTTATATGAAAAAGGATATATTTATCAAGGTAAAAGAATTATTAACTGGGATCCTGTACAAAGAACAGCTTTAAGTAATATCGAAGTTATTCATAAAGAAATTGAAGGGGCAATGTATTATTTCAAATATAAAATTGTAGATAGTGACCAAGAATTAGTCATTGCGACAACACGTCCTGAAACAATGTTTGCCGATCAAGCTATCTTTGTTCACCCTGATGATGAAAGATATAAAGATTTAGTTGGTAAATATGCAATCAACCCAGCTAATGGTGAAAAATTACCAATTATGGCTGATAGTTATATCGATATGGATTTTGGAACTGCGGTAATGAAATGTACACCTGCTCATGATCCAAATGACTTTGCTTTAGCTAAAAAATACAACTTAGACATGCCTATTTGTATGAATGATGATGGAACAATGAATGAACTTTGTCATAAATATCAAGGTATGGATCGTTTTGAATGCCGTAAACAATTAGTTGCTGATTTTGAAGCAGCGGGTATTGTTGATCATATTGAAAAACATTTACATCAAGTAGGTCACTCAGAAAGATCAGGAGCTATTGTTGAACCTTATTTATCAAAACAATGGTTCGTTAAGATGAAACCATTGGCTGAAGCTGCTTTAGCTAATCAAAAGAAAGATTCTAAAGTAAACTTTGTACCAGAAAGATTTGAAAAAACATTTACACAATGGATGGAAAATATCGAAGATTGGTGTATTTCACGTCAATTATGGTGGGGACATCAAGTACCAGCATGGTATCATAAAGAAACAGGTGAAGTTTATGTTGGAAAAACTGCACCAGAAGATACCGAAAACTGGACACAAGATGAAGATGTCTTAGATACTTGGTTCTCTAGTGCATTATGGCCATTTTCAACATTAGGTTGGCCTAATACAGAAGATCCTTTATTTAAAAGATACTTCCCAACAAATACTTTAGTTACAGGATATGATATTATTTTCTTCTGGGTAAGTCGTATGATTTTCCAATCATTAGAATTTACAGGTCAAAGACCATTTGAACATGTTTTGATTCATGGTTTAATTCGTGATGAACAAGGAAGAAAAATGTCTAAATCATTAGGTAATGGGGTTGACCCAATGGATGTTATCGATCAATACGGTGCTGATACATTAAGATTCTTCTTAACTACCAATTCAGCACCAGGTATGGATTTAAGATATATTCCTGAAAAACTAGAAGCATCATGGAATTTTATTAATAAAATTTGGAACTCAGCAAGATTCGTTTTAATGAATATTGATGGAGATTTAGAATATAAGGATTTAAAATTTGATCATTTAAATTTATGTGATAAATGGATTTTAAATCGTTTAAATAACGTAATTGAAGAGGTAGATGCCAACATGGATAAATTTGAATTCGTTAATGTTGGTAGCGAATTATATAAATTCATTTGGGATGATTTCTGTTCATGGTATATCGAACTTACAAAAGTTCATTTAAATAGTGATAATGAAGTTGAAAAACAAGCAAGTGCTCATACTCTTGTTTATGTATTAAATGCAATCGTTAGAATGTTACATCCATTCATGCCATTTGTAACTGAAGAAATTTATCAAGCAATTCCACATTTAGAAGAATCAATTTGTATTTCTAAATATCCAACAGTAAATCCTGATTTCAATGATGAAAACATCAACAAACAATTTACTTATTTAATGGATATTGTTAAAGGTGTTCGTGAAATTCGTGCAAACTATACAATTAAAAATGCAATCGAAGTGGAATACTCAATTGAAACAAAAGATGAAAACTTACAAGCTTTATTAGACCAATGTGTTCCTTACTTAAAGAAATTATGTAATGCAACTTGTGTTGGTTATAATCAAGAAGCTTCTAAAGATGTTGCGACAGCAATGATTCAAGGTGGTAATACATTGATCGTTGAACTTGGTGCTTATGTTGATAAAGAAGCAGAAAAACAAAAATTACAAGCTGAACTTCAAAAACTTGAAGGGGAAATTAAACGTTGTACAAATATGTTAAGTAATGAAAAATTTGTATCAAAAGCACCTCAAGCAAAAGTTGATAGTGAACGTCAAAAATTAGAAGATTATACATCTAAATATAATGCTGTTAAAGAAAAATTAGCAGCTATGTAAAATCAAGTTTGAAAAAACTTGATTTTTTTTAATTTTTAAAAGAAAAATACTCAAAAAATGTCTATATAAATAGTGAGGAAGTTAGTGGGTGTCTGTTCCTTAAATAAAAAAAGGAGGAAATGAAAATGCAAGAATTACAATTAACAAATCAAATGGAAATTATTGGTGGAGGAGTAGGAACATGGATTGTATGTGTTGTTGTGGGAGCAGCCGTTTATAAAATGTTATATTCTTCTAGTGGTCGTATTTCAATTCCAAGACTTGTTTCTATTGAATGGAGATAATAGATGAAGGTACTTCGGTACCTTCATATTCTTTATTAATTTTCATAGACTAGAAAGAGGTGAGTCTATGAAAAAGAAAGGAATGCTTATTTTTACTTTTTTGATGCTTTTATGTAATACACTAACTATGTATTATGTAAATCGAGCACTTAAACAAGAAATCAATATCTATGTTGTCCAAGTAGGACGTTATAAAGAAAAAGCAAATGCTGAAAATACAATGAAACAAATAGAAGAATTAGGATATAAGAGTTCTATGTATCAAGATCAAGAGTATGTTGTTATTACTGATATTTTTATAAAACAAAAAGAGGCACATCAACAAGCAAAAGAGATTGCTGAAAAAGGAAATACATGTGTGGTTAAAGAATATTTTATAGATGATCGTTATCAAGAGAAGATTGAAAAAAAAGAATATAATGCAATTTATCAATTTTTAAAAACAAATTGACAAGGAAGTTACTCTTTGATAGTATGCTTTCAGGGGGGTGAAAACTTTGAACTTCAAAACAAAAGAAATGTGTTATTGCGCACTTATGGCATGTATGATGGCTATATTTTCGCAAATTAAAATTGATTTACCAGGATATGTACCAATTACATTACAAACCTTTATGGTTTGTTTAATTGCATTGATTGCTCCTTGTAAAGTAGCAGTTAGTGCATGTGTTGTTTATTTGTTGATGGGAGCGGTTGGTTTACCTGTTTTTGCTGGATTTCAAGGTGGTATGGGATCACTTTTAGGTTATAGTGGGGGATATATCTTTTCGTTTCCAATAATGGTCTATGTTATTTCAAAATTAAAAACAAGAGTTCCTATTGGTTTAGCATGTATTATCGGAAGTGTGATCTGCTATTTTATTGGAACACTGTGGTTTATGTTTGTGACGAAGATGAATTTAAGTGCATCTTTAATGATGTGTGTTGTTCCTTTTATACCTGGAGATCTTATAAAAATAGTATTAGCCTATTGTTTAAGTAAAAAAATAAAAGTAAAGCTTTAAATGATGTTGAATTGTCCTCAATTTGAAAGACCAAGAGAAAAAGCAATTTATAATGGGATTGAAACTCTATCGAATCAAGAATTAATTGCAGTAATTTTAAGAACAGGAAATAAAGAAATGTCTGTTTTAAATTTGGCTTCTTTATTATTAGAAGAAATAGGAGGGTTCCAAGCTTTAAAAGATGTAGACTATTATCAATTAACGAAGATCAAAGGTATTAAACAAGCAAAAGCAATTGAATTAATGGCAAGTATAGAACTTGCGAAAAGAATGCAAAAAGAAAATACAAAAAGATTTGTTATTAAAGAACCTCAAGATGGTTATGAATATATTAAACATAAATTGATGTTTGAAAAACAGGAAAAAGTCATTTTACTTTGTTTAAATAGCCGTTTAGAAATCATTCAAGAGAAATTATTATTTATAGGAAGTGGGGATGCTTCTATGTTAGAAACAAAAGAGGTATTTCAACATACACTTAGATGTGGTGCTAATCGAATTATTTTGATACATAATCATCCAAGTGGAAATCCTGCACCATCTGTAGAAGATGAACTAATAACGCAAAAGATTAAAGAAATGGCGGATTGTTTAGAAATAGAGTTCATAGATCATCTAATTGTTGGCAAGCATTGTTTTTATAGTTTTGCTTCAAAAAAAATCTATCAAAATAAAGAAGATTGATTTTTTTTAGTGAACTCTATATAATGAATGATACTAGAGGTGATTATATGAACAATCGTAGAAAAAAAAGAAATAAAAGAATTATGATTGGTGTTTTTGTCGTTGTTATTTTAGTATCAGTTATTGGTTTTTTTGTAGGGAGAAAACAATCCCGTTTAGAAAAGACATTAAGTAATTCTATTTCTATGATTGAATACTATATTATTAAAAAACCTATTTCTTTTGTAAATGATATCTTTAATGAATATAATGATTTAAAGGATGTTTATGATGAAAATAGAATTTTAAAAGAAAAGTTAGATTCTTATGTCAATATTGAATCTGAAAATGAAGTTTTACAATCAGAAATTAAAAAATTAAAGAAATTAACAGAAATGGATTATCTTCCAAATGATTATAAAACGAAGGCAGCTAGTGTACAAATACGTGATCAAACAAATTGGAATGATGAAATTACAATTGATGCTGGAAGTTTAAATAATGTTCAAGAAGGAATGGCAGTTTGTGATTCTAAAGGAATGATCGGTGTTGTTAGTCATGTAACGGAAATTAGTTCTACTGTTTCGTTACTTACAAGTGAAAATCCATCAAATCAAATTCCAGTAATGATTATTAATGGTGATCAAACGATTTATGGATTATTAAAAAATTATGATGTTAATAAGAAAGTTTTAAATATTACTTTACTTTCAGGAATTGATAAATTAGAAAAAAATGCGAAAGTTTATACTTCTGGTTTAGGTGGAGATGGAAAATGTCCTAAAGGAATTTATATTGGTAAAGCAAAAAAACTGGTAACTCAAAGTGATGGAACAACAATGACTTTAACTGTTAAAATGGCTGCGCAGTTTAAAGATTTATCTTATGTAAGTGTAGTAAAGAAGGTCAATGGTAATGAAGAATAAGCTTGTTAGATATTTAATTATCATGTTTATTTCCTTTGTTATCGACAGTATTTTACGTTTTTATTTACCATCTTCAATTTTGAAATTAAATTTGACAATTGTTCCTTATGTTGGTGTGATGATGTTTGATTTATTGACGAATACAATTGATGAAGATCATCGTTATATTTTTGCAGGAATTTGTGGAATTTATTTTAGTGTAATTTATGGAAATTCTATTTTTGTATATGTCTTATTGTTCTTTATGTATTCTTTTTTTGAAAAGCGTTATATGAAAAAAGCTGTTATGACTTATTTTGAGGCGATTGTCATCGTTGTTTTGACAATTTTTGTACAGGAGAGTGTGTTATATTCTTTAATGTGGATAACAAATACAACTCAATTAGTGATAACAACATTTCTAATTAAGAGACTACTACCAACATTACTATTCAATATTGTTATTTTTAATGGGGTGTATTTTATCCACGATAAATTAAATCTTGAAGGTGATATTGATGTATATTTTAGTTAAGAATCTTAATGGACGTTTGATTTTTATAATGGATAATGAAGTCGATTTTGAAGTTTTATTAAATGAATTAAAAGGTCTTTTGGTGCAATCTTTCTTTAAAAAGAAGGATTATTACCCAAAGGCCTTTTTTGATTTGAAGGGTCGAATTTTGGAAAATGATGAGATATTACAATTTTTTGGTGTTCTTATAGAATGTAAAAGTCTCTTGTTTGGTGGTTTTATAGAAGAAAAAACGGAGGAGAAAAAAGAATTAAGAATGATCGATGCTTCTATACATGCGGGAGAAAAAATAGAAATTTATGAAGATACATTAATTACAGGTAAAATCAATCCAGGGGCCATTGTTCAAGTGTATGCTAAATTATATGTCATGCAAGGTGTTTTTGGGATTATAGAAGTCCAAAGTGAAGAAGCTTGTATTTCCAGTCAAAGATTTAAGAACGCAACAATTCGCTTTTTTGGAAAATCTATACACCATTTTACAACTTTCGAAATGTCACTTGTTTATTATAAAGATAACGATATCGTTGTAGAAAAGGGGGATTACATACATGTCTAGAATCATTACTGTGACATCTGGAAAAGGTGGTGTGGGTAAAAGTAGTATCAGTGTTAATTTAGCAATTGCTTTGGCACATCAAAACTTAAAAGTATGTTTGATTGATGGAGATTTTGGTTTAAAGAATTTAGATGTTATGATGGGATTGGAAAATAGAGTTGTTTATGATTTAAATGATGTGATTTCTGGTAAATGTGAAATTCATCAGGTGTTGGTCAAAGATAAAAGAGAACAAACGCTTTATTTATTACCAGCGTGTAAAACGTTGTCTTTTCAAAATTTAGATGCATCGATCATGGCTGCACTGATTGATTATTTAAAAAATGATTTTGATTTTATTATTGTAGATTCACCAGCAGGAATTGAACAAGGGTTTACTTATGCCTCATCAATTGCTGATGAAGCAATTATTGTTGTTAATCTTGATCTTGCAACATTAAGAGATAATGACCGAGTGATTGGCCTATTGCTTAAAAAGGGAATACAGGATTTAAAGTTGATTATTAATAAAGTGAATTTAGATGATATTGAAGATGGCAAATCATTAACGATCGATGATGCTTTAGATATTTTATCCTTACCACTTTTAGGAATTGTTTATGAAGATCATGAAATGATTGAAGCTAATAATAAAGGACGCCCTGTTTATTTGTTGAAGGGTCATCTTTTACATGATTGTTTTGATAATATCGCACATCGTTTGTTAGGACATAAAAGAGCTTTTGCTAAATGTAAAAGGAGAGGTTTATTAAGTCGTATCTTTTTGGGATGATTTCATATGATGTAATAGGTGATTATATGTCAGATTTGGATGATGTAAGAAAACGCATTGAAAAAAGGAAAAGACCACTTAATGATCATAATTTCAAAAAGCTTTATAATGGGATGGTACGTTTGATGGTTATGATGATTGTTGTTTTAGGTTCATTGATTGTTTTGAAAAATCCAGAACTTGAACAAAAAATATTTAATCAAAAATATTTACAACAATTGATTACCTTTGTTTCACAAAGTGTTTTAGATTTTTTACCAGAAGATGTTAAAGTAAGTCAAGAATTACAATATACCTTGATCAAGGATGACTATTATAAAGGAACAGGAAATCAGGTTCTTGCAATGAATAACGGTAAAGTGATTGATGTAAAAAAACAACAAGTGACTATTTTAGATGAAAATGGTACGGAAATTACTTTTTCTAAGTTAAAAGATATTCAAGTAAATAAATTTAAAAAATAAAACAAGGGGATACAATTGCTTTGTATCAACAAAAGTTTAAAATGATATTTGAATATTTAGGAAAACAAATCACTTATCAAGAATATTTGGGGATGTAAAATGAAAATACATCCCCTTACTTATCTTTATTTACTTTTAGCCTTTATATCAGGTTCTTCTTATTATGTGGCTTTTTTATTTTTTTCTATTTTACATGAAATAGGTCATTATCTTGTGGCACTTTATTTTTCTTTTGAAATTGAAAAGATTATGATACTTCCTTTTGGGGCTTTTTTATCGTTAAAAGATTTAGGAAAACATTATGTTTATGAAGAAATAGGGATGCTTCTTTGTGGTCCATTTATTAATCTTATTTGTTTTATTTTTTTTCTTTTTATAAAAGAACCATTGTTAGCTAAAATCAATATTTATATTTTAATATTCAACTTACTTCCAGTTTATCCTTTGGATGGTTCAAAACTTTTATTATTATTTTTATCTTATGTCATAGATTATCAAAAAGCCATGCAAATACAAATAAAAGTTTCACTATTGTTTATTTGTATTCTATGGATTATTACGAAACAAATAGGGAGAAAAATTATTTTAGGATATTTATTTTATCAAGTTATTTTATATCTTAAAAATTATCGTTTGATTTATATGGAAACATTAATGAGTGATCATCTTAGTAAAAAAAGAGTGAAAATAAATAAACATCTTGAATATTTTCGACCTTATCAAAATATCTATCATTTTCATCAACGATTTTATGATTTTGACACAATAAAAATTTATTTGATAAAATCTAAGAAATCGCATTGACTTTAATTGGAATATTCAGTATAATGCACTTGTTGTAGACCTCTAGACTACAACCGCACATAAGAGGTATTAAATGCGTTTGCTGCCTTGGTTGGCGAGTCTTAGAAAAAAATTATAGGAGGTGCGGTATGTACGCAATTATCGAAACAGGTGGAAAACAATTAAAAGTTGAAGCTGGTGATGCAATTTTCGTAGAAAAATTAGAAGTTGAAGCAGGAGAAAAAGTTACTTTTGATAAAGTATTATTAGTTGGAGATGAAACTGTAACTATTGGTGCTCCTTACGTTGAAGGTGCTACTGTAGAAGCTACTGTAGAAAAACAAGGTAAAGAAAGAAAAGTAACTATTTATAAATATAACGCTAAAAAACATTACCACAAAAAACAAGGTCATAGACAACCTTATACAAAATTAATTGTTGATTCAATCAACGTTAAATAATGATTAAAGTTCAAATAAAAAGAAATAATAAATATATTACTCAAATTAAAATAAAAGGACATGCCCAGTTTGGTGAATATGGCAAAGATCTTGTGTGTGCTGGCGTAAGTGCTGTAGCTACAGGTATTTGCAATACTCTTGCTAAAAAGGGATTTCTAGAAGAAAAAAAGTGTGCAATTATTTTAAAAAATGGTAATATAATGATAGATGTGTATGAAAATGATGAAATAATGCAAGTGATACTAGAGACTCTTGTGATTAGTTTGGAATCATTTACAGAAGACTATCATCAATATATCAAGATAACCTATGAGGAGGAATAACATCATGATGTTTAAATTAGATTTACAATTATTCGCTTCTAAAAAAGGGGTTGGATCAACTAAAAACGGTCGTGACTCAAAATCAAAAAGATTAGGAGCTAAATTATCAGACGGACAATTCGCTACTGCTGGTTCTATTATTTATAGACAAAGAGGTACTAAAATTCATCCAGGTACTAACGTAGGAAAAGGTGGAGATGACACTTTATTCGCTATGTGTGATGGAATTGTTAAATTCGAAAGAATGGGAAAAGATAGAAAAAAAGTATCAGTTTACCCAGCTGCATAATGAAATCCCTGAAAAGGGATTTTTTTTTGAAAGAGAGGTGGAAGTATGCAATTTATCGATAAAGCTAAAATATATATTGAAGCTGGTAAAGGTGGAGATGGAACGGTGGCTTTTAGACGTGAAGCACATGTTCCAAAAGGTGGACCTGCCGGTGGAGACGGTGGAAAAGGTGGAAGTATTATTTTTGAAGCAACAACATCTTTATCAACGTTATTAGATTTAAAATATAAACGTGTTTATAAGGCACGTCCTGGTGGTAATGGGATGGCTAAAAAAATGCATGGTGCAGATGCAAGTGATTTAGTAATCAAGGTACCAGTGGGGACAGTTATTACGAATGAAGAAACTGGAAAAATTATGGCTGATTTAACAGAAGACAGACAACGTGTCGTTCTTGCTAAAGGTGGTCGTGGTGGAAGAGGAAATGCGCGTTTTGCAACTTCTCGAAATCCTGCACCACAAATTTGTGAAAGAGGAGAACCGGGAGAAAAATTTGATGTTTGCTGTGAGCTTAAATTATTAGCAGATGTTGGACTTGTAGGGTTCCCTTCAGTAGGTAAATCAACATTCTTATCTGTTGTTTCACGTGCAAGACCAGAAATTGCTGATTACCATTTTACGACTATTGTTCCTAATTTAGGAGTCGTTCAAGCAAAAGATGGTCGTAACTTTGTTATGGCTGACCTTCCAGGATTAATTGAAGGGGCAAGTCAAGGTAAAGGACTTGGTCATCAATTTTTAAGACATATTGAAAGATGTCGTGTTATTGTTCATATTATTGATATGGGTGGTATTGAAGGACGTGATCCTTATGAAGATTATTGTACAATTAATGAAGAACTTGGACAATATCAATATCGTTTATTAGAAAGACCACAAATTGTCGTAGCTAATAAAATGGATGAAGAAAATGCTGAAGAAAATTTAAAAGCTTTCAAAGAAAAAGTAGGAGAAGATGTTAAAGTATTCCCTATTTCAGCAATTATTCATGAAGGTGTTGATCAAGTATTATATGCTGTTGCAGATGCTTTAGAAACTGCGCCTAAGTTTGATATGGAAGAAGTAGAAGAAAATACAGTTGTTTATAATTATGAAGAAGAAGAGGCACCATTTGTTGTTCACAATTTAGGTAATGGTCAATGGACAATTACTGGTAAGAAGATTGAACGTCTTGTATCCATGACTTCTCTAGTAAGTGATGATGCAATTAAACGTTTATCTATTAAAATGCGTAATATGGGAATTGATGAAGCTCTTAGAAACGCAGGATGTCAAGATGGAGATGTTGTTTCTATTCTTGATTTTGAATTCGAATTCTATGATTAATGAATCAGGCTTTATGCCTGATTTTTTATTTTCAGTTAATAGATACTATGATATAATTGAGACAAATTTGACACAAATTTGAGACGAAATGATTCGTTTTTTATAATATAATAGTAATAGGAGAAATGTATGTATAGCTATATAAAAGGTTTGATTGTTGATATTCAAAGTGATCATATTGTTTTAGAAAATAATGGGATTGGTTATTTAATTTATGTGAGCAATCCTTATGCTTTTTCTAAAGGAAAAGAAGTGGTTGTTTATCTTTATCAACAAGTAAAAGAAGATGGTATTTTATTGTATGGATTTAATTTAAAAGAAGAAAAAGATTTATTTTTAAAATTGATTTCAGTTAAAGGAATTGGTTGTAAAAGTGCTTGTACAATGCTAGCAAGTGGAGATGTTGAAGGAATTTGTGAAGCTATTGAAAGTGGCAATATGACCTATTTAAAGAAAATACCAGGTATTGGACCTAAAGCAGCAGGACAAATTATTCTTGATTTACAAGGAAAAGTAACTGCTACAAAACAAACTGTCGTTAATCAAGAATTGGAAGAAGCTATGGAAGTATTAATTGCATTAGGTTATAAACAAAGTGAAGTAGATAAAGTTGTTAAGAAATTGACAGATGAAAATTTAGATACAAATGGTTATGTCAAAAAAGCATTAAGTTTAATTGTTAAATAGGAGGGAAAACATGAACGAGGTTTTAGATCCTGAAATTGTAGAAGATGATGAAAGTTCGCTTCGTCCAAGTGATTTTGATGAATATATTGGACAAACAAATCTTAAAGAAAATTTAAAAGTGTTTGTAGGGGCTGCAAAGCTTCGTGATGAGTCGTTAGATCACGTTTTACTTTATGGACCACCAGGTTTAGGAAAAACAACTATGTCAATGATCATTGCTCATGAAATGGGAACTCATATTAAAATTACAACAGGTCCAAGTATTGAAAAAACAGGGGATCTAGTAGCTATTTTAACAGCTCTTGAACCAGGTGATGTTTTATTTATTGATGAAATTCATCGTTTAAATAAAGTGGTAGAAGAAATTTTATATCCAGCGATGGAAGATTTTTGTGTTGATGTTGTTATCGGAAAAGAAGCATCTACAAGATCGGTAAGGATTGATTTACCACCTTTTACCCTTGTTGGGGCAACAACGAGAGCAGGTGATTTATCAGCACCATTAAGAGACCGTTTTGGTATTGTTTCAAAATTAGAATATTATAGTGAAGAAGAACTGACTCAAATTATTGATCGTACAAGTCGTGTGTATAATATTGTTATGGATGATGATGCTAAAAGGGAACTTGCAAGAAGAAGTCGTGGGACACCACGTATTGCAAATAGATTATTTAGAAGAGTTAGAGACTTTTCACAGTTTTATGGCGATGCAACAATTACAAGAGATAGAACAATTGAAGCATTAGAAAGATTAAAAGTAGACAATTTAGGATTAGATGATGTTGATCATAAGTATTTATTAGGAATCATTCATCGTTTTAAAGGAGGACCTGTAGGACTTGAAGCAATTGCTGCATCTATTGGGGAAGAACCACAAACTTTAGAAGATGTCAATGAACCTTATTTATTACAAATTGGTTTGATTAAAAGAACGCCAAGAGGACGTATAGCAACAGCTGAGGCTTATCGTCATTTAAATATTGAACAAGATTATGAATAGTTTTGAAAAGATAGGACTTATTGTCCTATTTTTTATTTCTCTCATTTATAGTTATGTAAAGCCAACAGCTATTGTTGAAAATATTCAAACCAAACAAAATATTATCATTTATGTAGAAGGAGAGTTTGAACAAAAACTCTCCTTTAAAACAAAACCAACAATTAATGATGTTTTAACAAAACTGCAAACAGATAACCATTATCAATTTAATGAAAATTATCAACTTACAAATGAAAGTAAACTTTATTTACCTCATGGTCAAAATCTGATTTCATTAAATCATGCTTCACTTGATGATTTAATGACATTAAAAGGAATAGGAGAAAAAACAGCCATAAAGATCGATGAGTATCGACAAAAAACACCATTTCAAACAATTGAAGATTTAATGAATATTCAAGGAATTGGTGAAAAGACATATCTTCGATTAAGGGAGTATTTATGTTTATAAAAGGAAAAGGTTTTTATCTAGCACTTCCTTTATTGGTGGTTGTTTTAGCTAAAATGTTACATCCTATTTTATATGTATTTCTTATTTTTTATTTTATTTTTCTGTATTTAAAACATTTTAAAATACTATTGAGTGTAAGTTTACTGTTATCATTTCTCTTATTTCTCTTTTTTTATTTACCACAACCTTTAAATCAAAATGAAATTTCAGGAAAGGTCGTAAGTAAAGATGATCAAAGTATTGTTGTCAAGAGGGGGTATCATAAAGTAAAGGTTTATGGAGAATTTAAAAATATCTCGTTGTTTGATGATATTTCTTTGATAGGAAAACCTTATAACTTCCATCAAATACAAAATGATTATGCGTTTAATTATCAATATTATTTATATAGTTTAAATATTTTTGATACTTTACAACTTGAAAAAATAAAAAGTAATCAACATCAAGATCATCTATATCATTATTTAGAAAAAAGAATCAAGACATCTTCCAAAGTAAAAAGTCTGTTATCTTTATTTATTTTAGGAACAAAAGATGAACAAATGAAAGAATATTATCAAAAGTTAACGCAACTCTCGATTGTTCATTTATTTGCTCTTTCGGGTATGCATCTTACAATTTTACAGAAATGGTTGATGAATTTTTTAAAATTCTTTTTTTCAAAAAAAGGACAAAAATGTATATCTCTTATATTGATTGGGGGTTACATGTTTAGTATTCCTTATAATATTTCTTATTTAAGAGCGTATCTAATGCTTTTTTTACCAATGATTTTTGGTAAATGGTTAAATCAGTTGGATATTTTTTCTTTTTTAACAGTTGGTATGTTAATGTATAATCCTTATTTGATTTATAATTTATCTTTTATTTTTTCTTATTTGATTTATTTTTTTATTTTACTTTTACAAAATCAAAAAGCAGGGAAATATTATTTATTTTTAGGTTCAATTCCCATTATTATTTCTATTCAACATGTTTTACCGGTGTTTTCTTTTTTGATAGGTATTCTTCTAATGCCTTATATAGAAATGATTTATAAAAGTATGCTTTATTATTTATTACTTGGAAAATATGTTTTACCTTTTTTATCTTTAGAATATGAATTGTTATTAAAAATGATTGCTTTTATTTATGATTTTTCTTTTACATTGCCTTTTAGTCAACCGACTTTATTTTTTATAGGTGTTTATTATTATCTTTATTTAAAAGGAATTTATAAATTGAATGTCAATAGAAAAGTAATCCAAGAAGTATGTCTATTATTAAGTGTGTTACTTGCTTTTTATTTTTATCCTTATTACAACATGAAAGGACAAGTTGTGATGATTGATGTGGGCCAAGGGGATTGTTTTTTTATTCAACAGCCTTATGCCAGAGGAAATGTATTGATTGATACGGGGGGATTACAAAAGAGTGATCTTGCGACTTCTCGGTTGATTCCTTATTTACAAAGTCAGGGCGTTTTTTATTTGGATGCCGTTTTTATTTCACATGAAGACTATGATCATTGTGGAGCGTTAGCGTCTTTGAAAGAACATTTTAAAGTTAAAAAGGTTCTCTATGATTTTAAAAAAAAGAAAATTGGCGATTTAGTTTTTAAAAATTTAGCTTTAGATAAATATTATACAAATTCAAATGATCGCTCTTCTATTATTTACGTGACTATCAACCATTTAAATTATTTATTTACAGGTGATATTTCTAAAGAGGTGGAAAGTGATTTATATCAGACATATCATCATTTAGATGTCGACGTTTTAAAAGTGGCACATCATGGAAGTAGCAGTTCTTCAAGTGAAGATTTGTTTAAAATGATTGATCCTAAAGTAGCGCTTATTTCTGTAGGAAAGAATAATCGTTATAGACATCCATCTTATTTAACATTAAAAAGATTAGAAGCATATGGGGTGAAAATTTATCGCAGTGATCTTCAAGGAATGGTTAAGATTGTTTATTATGTAGGTAAGAATTATGTCATGACTTCAAGTGGTTTTTAGTTTATAATAGCTATGGTGATGATATGTTATATGTATTATATGGAACAGAGAGATTACTGATGGATCAACGTTTAGATAAGTTAAAAAAAGATCATCATTGTAATCAAGAACAGATGAATTATACAGTTTATGATGTTTCTAAAGAGGGAATGAAAGTTGTTTTAGAAGATGTAATGACACCTCCTTTTTTAAGTGATGAAAAAATGGTTGTTATTAAAAAAGCAGATTTTCTAACAACCAAAAAAATAAAAAAAGATAATCATGATATAGATTATTTTATGCAATGTTTACCTTATTTAGATAAAACAGTACATCTTGTTATTTTTAATGATGAAAAGAATTTTGATGAAAGAAAAAAAGTTGTCAAGATGTTAAGAAAAGAAGCACAGTTTTATGAAATCAATCCTTTAAATTATTATAAAGTTTCTGATACAGCAAGACAGGCTGTTAAAAAAAGAAATTGTACTATTGATGATGATGCTTTAGAGTTACTTTTAAGTAGAAAAGGAACAAATTTAATGGATATTGCTAGTGAAGTAGAAAAGCTTTGTTTATATACACAGCATATTGATATTCATTGTGTTGAAGAACTTGTCAATCGTCCCTTAGATGAAAATGTTTTTGATTTAACAACAGCTATTTTAAGTAAAGATAAACAAAAGATGATGTCTATTTATAAAGATTTAATGACAATTAATGAAGAACCAGTTAAATTGATTGTTTTGGTAGCTAATTCTATGCGTTTGATTTATCAAGTAAAATTATTAGATAGAAAAGGGTATACTGATCAAGAAATTGCTAAAATGTTGGCAGTTAATCCTTTTCGCTTAAAATATGTAAGAAAAGAAGGCCAATTTTTTCAAATAGATGAACTACTTAGATGTTTAAATGAATTATCTTTATTGGATGTTAAAATTAAGACGGGACAAATAGATAAAAAATTAGGCTTAGAATTATTTATGTTAAGAATATAGGAGAAATTATGGAATCATTAAGAGAATTGTTTAAGATAGGATTTGGACCATCCTCTTCACATACAATGGGTCCTCAAAGAGCAGCTTCTAAAATAAAAGAACAGTATCCAAATGCTTCACGTTTCGAAGTTGAATTATATGGGTCGCTTGCCTTAACTGGAAAAGGTCATTTAACAGATTATATTATTAAACAAACATTGGGCAAGCAAACGATTGTTCGTTTTAAAAGTGATCGTTTACCTTATCATCCAAATGGCATGAAATTTTATGTGTACCAAGATGAAAAAGTTCTTGATACAATTACTGCTTATTCTATAGGTGGAGGAACTGTTGAATATGAAGGAAGTAAGTTGCAACAAACAAAACAAATCTATCCTCATAAAAATCTTAAAGAAATTATTCAATATATTGAAGACAATGGTATTTCCTTCTATGATTATGTTTTAAATTATGAAGATGAACATTTTAAGGCCTACTTATTTGAAGTGTTAGATAGTATGTTTACCTGTGTACAAAATGGCTTACATCATGAAGGAGTGATTCCTGGAAGGTTACAACTAAAAAGAGTTGCTAAAAGTATGTATCAACAAGCAATCAATACGCGAAGAGAAAGTGATCGAGAAAGATTGCTTGTTTCAAGCTATGCTTATGCTGTTTCTGAGGAAAATGCCTGTGGTAATAAAATTGTTACTGCGCCAACATGTGGAGCAAGTGGAATTTTACCAGCTGTTTTATTTTATTGTTATAAACAATTAGAAATTCCTCGTAAAGAATTGATCAAAGCTTTAGCGGTTGCTGGTTTATTTGGAAATGTCATTAAACATAATGCGACAATTTCAGGGGCTGATGGCGGATGTCAAGCAGAAGTTGGCAGTGCTTGTGCAATGGCTGCAGCAGCCTATGGTTGGATTTTAGAACTTAATAATTCTTTAATTGAATATGCTGCAGAGATGGGGCTTGAACATAATTTAGGACTAACATGTGATCCGGTTGGTGGCTATGTTCAAATTCCTTGTATTGAAAGAAATGGTTTTGGTGCTTTACGTGCAATCGATGCAGCAAGTTATGCTAAACAATTAGGTTATTTAAGAAAGAACAAAGTTTCATTTGATTCAATTGTGAATGTTATGAAAGAAACTGGAAAAGATTTAAATAGTGCTTATAAGGAAACTTCTTTAGGTGGACTAGCAAAGGAATTTGGTTTAAAAGATGGAGACTAGAAGTTTGTATGTACACATTCCTTTTTGTGAATCTATTTGTAGTTATTGTGATTTTTGCAAGGTCTATTATGATCAAAAACAAAGTGATCTCTATTTACAAAGATTAAATGAAGAATTATCACAAATAGAGCAACATCATTTAAAAACGATTTATATTGGAGGGGGAACCCCTAGTGCTTTAAATGATGAACAATTAGAAAAATTAATGTCAATGTTAAAACCCTATAGTTTAGAAGTGGAAGAATATTGTATGGAAGTTAATCCAGAGTCAATGGATTATTATAAGTTAAAGATTTTAAAAAAAGGTGGTATTAATCGTTTAAGTATTGGTGTACAAACGTTTCAAGATCATTTATTAAAAGAAATAGAGCGTCATCATAATACAATCCAAGTAAAAAATATTATTAAATATGCTAAAGAAATAGGTTTTGATAATATCTCAATTGATTTGATGTATGGGTTACCAAAACAAACAAAAGAAGATATTCAAAAGGATATAGAAATTTTAAAATCTTTAGATTTGCAACATGTTTCTTATTATTCTTTGATTTTAGAAGAAGGAACGATTTTAAAATATAAAAATTATCAGCCTTTAGATGAAGAAAGCGAATATCAATTAACATTATTCATTGATCAAGAATTAGAAAAAATAGGTTTTGAAAAATATGAAATTTCTAATTATGCTAAACAAAGATATCAATCGAAACATAATCTTATGTATTGGTACTATAATAATTATTATGGAATAGGATTAGGTGCTTGTAGCAAAATTGATGGACAAATTATAGAACATAGTCGATCACTTACTAAATATTTAAATGGTGATTTTAAAACAACAACAATTGATGAAACAAAAGAAGAAACAATGTTTAATCAAATAATGATGTCACTTCGTTTAAAAGAAGGGCTAGATTTAAATAAATTTAAAGAAAGATATCAAGAAGATGCCCGTATTCTATATAAAGAAGCGATTACTAGAAATATAGAAAAGGGTAGATTGATGATTGAAAATGATTATTTAAAAGCAACTCAAGAAGGTCAGTATGTTTTAAATGATATATTAATTGATTTTATGTAAAGTGGTATACGGATAATAAATGGTTTATAATAAAACAAAGAGGTGATGAACATGAAGAAAATACCAACAGGAATAAAAAGTTTTAGTAAGCTTAAAGAAGAAAATTACTACTTTGTTGATAAAACGTTAATGATTAAAGATTTTTTAGAAATAGGATCAGAAGTAACACTTGTTACAAGACCTAGAAGATTTGGAAAAACAATTAATATGTCAATGATGTCAGAATTCTTTGATATTACGAAAGATTCTAAAGAAATCTTTAAAGGTACTAAAATCATGGATACACCTTATGTAAGTGAAATAAATCAATATCCAACGATCTTTATCTCTTTTGCGGATGCAAAAAGAGATAAAGTAGCGGTTGTTTCCACAATAAAGATGCAAATATTAAAGCAATGGAAAAAATATAAATATATCTTTAAAGGTTTAGATGAGTTTGATTTACCAATATATCAATCCCTATTAAAAATATTAACACAAACAGAAGATGGAAGTCTTGTAGGAATAAATGATGCGATAGCTTTTTTAATGGATAAATTACAAGATTACTATCATAAGGAAGTAATGGTCTTTATTGATGAATATGATACACCTTTTATAGAAGCACATACAAAAGGGTTCTATGAAGAAGTAAGAGGAGGATTATCAGGTTTGCTTCATAATTCTCTTAAAACATCGAACAGTTTAAAGTATGCCTTTATTACAGGTATTCAAAGAGTAGCTAAAGAAAATATCTTCAGTGATTTAAATAATCTTGTTGTTTGTGATGTAACGGATCAACGTTATGCTGCTTATTTTGGCTTTGACAGTGATGAAACAAAAGAATTACTAGAATACTATGGATTAGAATTAAATAATAAAGTCAAAGAGATGTATGATGGCTATCATATAGGCAATCGAGATATCTATAATCCATGGTCATTATTAAATTATGTTGATACAAAAGAATTGACATCTTATTGGGTCAATACCAGTGCCAACAGTATGATCAAGACAGCTTTGAAACAAGCAAGCTATACATTTAAAAATCAATATGATAAACTCATTAAAGATGGTAAGTTAGATACCTATGTTTCAATGCAGACAAGTTTCTTTGAAGAAGCGGATAATTCAACTTTATGGGGATTGTTTGTCAATGCAGGGTATCTTACAGTTACAAAAGAAATAGATCTTTTAAAAGGTAAATATTGTATCGAAATACCAAATAAAGAAGTCGAACAGGAATTTATAAAACTGACAGAATATCAGTTAGGATTAAGCAGTGGAACATTAGATACAGTAACTGAAAGTCTAACCAAAGAAGATCAAGAAACATTTTTAGAAAGCTATCAAGAAATCTTAATGGTACCAAGTTATCATGATTTACAGAAAGAAAACAGTTATCATATGATGATGCTAGGAATGTGTTTATGTTTAAATAAAGATTATGAAATCATTTCTAATAGAGAAGTAGGAAAAGGAAGAGATGATCTCATCTTAAAAGCCAAAGATGAAAAGAAAACATCATTCGTCTTAGAATTCAAATATCTAAAAGAAGATAAAAAAGATCTTGAAAAAGCATTAGATGAATTATCTAATAAAGCTATTCAACAAATCAAGGATAATAAATATGATTATGGATTAAAAGGAAAAGTCATTTATATAGGACTTGCCCATCATGGTAAAGATGTAAGTATTAAATGGGTTGAAAGTTAAGGGCCTCTGTTAAGTAGACAGAGGTTCTTTATTTTACGATTTTTTTTGATTTTTTAGCACCAAGTTATTGACAGTGCTAAAATAAAATGTATAATGTATTTAGCACAAGAGAAATAGGAGTGCTAAAGGTGGTGAACTTGATGTTAACAGCAAGACAAATGCTGATATTTAAATGTATAGTTGAAGAGTTTATTGAAAATGCTGAACCGGTTGGATCCAAGGCATTGATGGTAAAATATCAACTTCCTTATTCAAGTGCAACGATTCGTAATGAAATGAATTTTCTAGAAAATTATGGTTATCTAGAAAAAACACATATTTCTTCTGGAAGAGTACCTTCTAAAGAAGGCTATCGTTTCTATGTTCATAATTTAGGAAAAGTTGATTTGGATGAAGGAACAAAAAATCAAGTTGCTACAATTATTAATAAGCATCGTCGAAATTTAAATGAGATGGTGCATGAAAGTTGTAACATGTTGAGTGAATTAACTCATCTTACAAGTGTTGCATTAGGAAATGCTTCAGATGATATGCTGCAACGCATCTCTGTTGTTCCTTTGGATGATGGACGTGTAACAGCAATTATCATTACAAGTCAAGGTCATGTTGAAAATAAAGTTTTCCAATTTTCAAGTGATGTAGAAATGGAAGATTTATTAAGTTGTGTTAATGTGATGAATGAATTATTGATAGGAACACCTATCAGTGAAGTAGCATTTCGTTTAGAACGAGATGTTCGACCAATTCTTACAACGCAAGTGAAGCAACATGAAGAATTATTTAATGCGTTTTTGGAAGCATTCGTTAAATTTGCTTCAAATAGTGTTTATTTTTCTGGAAAAGAAAATATTCTCTATCAACCAGAATTTAATGATGTGGATAAATTAAGAAGACTTGTAAGTGCTTTTGAAAATTCAAAAGTGTGGAAAACTCTACCATTATCGAGTGAGGATGGTATTCAAATCAATATTGGAAATGAAACACCTCTAGGAAAAATGAATGATGTTTCAGTAATCTCTGCTTCATTTAAAACAGGGGAAACATCAAAAGGTTCTATTTCGGTAATTGGTCCAACAAGAATGCCTTATGAAAAAGTAGTGGCATTAGTAGAGTATATATCTGAAAATATTGAAAAGGCTTGTTTAGAAGATAAACAAGATGAGAAATAGAGGTGAACAAATTGGCTGAGGAAACTAAAGTTGAAAAAGAAGTAACTGAAGAAGTTGAAGAAAACAAAGAAGCTGAGGCTGAAGTTGTTGAAGAGGAAAAAGTTGATCAAGAAGATCAAATTAAAATTCTTCAAGGTGAAGTTGATAAATGGAAAAATGATTATTATAAAGTGTTTGCGGATATGGAAAACATTAAAAGACGTATGCAAAATGAACATGCAAATAACTTAAAGTTCATGATGCAAGGTTTTATTGAACAAATGTTACCAATCGTTGATAACTTTGAAAGATCATTAGCAATTGAAAATCCAAGTGAAGAAGTGGCAAACTTCTTAAAAGGATATGAAATGATTTATAAACAAATCATGACATTATTAGAAAACCAAGGAGTTAAAGTGATTGAAGCTGAAGGTAAAGAATTTGATCCTAACTTCCATCAAGCAGTAATGACTGTAAGTGATGAAAACTTTAAACCTGGTATGGTTGTTGAAGAGTTACAAAAAGGTTATATGTTAAAAGATCGCGTTATTCGTGCATCTTTAGTAAAAGTAAGTGAATAAAATAGGAGGATTTATATTATGGCAAAAATTATTGGTATTGACTTAGGAACTACAAACTCATGTGTAAGTGTGTTAGAAAACAATGAAGTAAAAGTAATTGCAAACCCAGAAGGAAATCGTACAACTCCTTCAGTTGTATCTTTCAAAAATGGTGAAATTATTGTTGGGGAAGCTGCAAAAAGACAAGCAGTAACAAACCCTGATACAGTAATGTCGGTTAAACGTTATATGGGTACTGATCATAAAGAAAACGTAAATGGTAAATCTTATACACCACAAGAAATTTCAGCAATGATCTTACAAAACTTAAAAGCAACTGCTGAAGCTTATTTAGGTGAAACAGTAACAAAAGCAGTTATCACTGTACCTGCATATTTCAATGATGCTCAAAGACAAGCAACAAAAGATGCTGGTAAAATCGCTGGTTTAGATGTTGAACGTATCATCAACGAACCAACTGCTGCAGCATTAGCATTCGGTCTTGATAAATTAGATCAAGAACAAAAAGTATTAGTATATGACTTAGGTGGTGGTACTTTCGACGTATCTATCTTAGACTTAGCTGATGGTACATTTGAAGTATTAGCTACTGCTGGTAACAATAAATTAGGTGGGGATGATTTCGATAAGAAAATCATGGACTACATCGTAGATGAATTCAAAAAAGAAAACGGAATTGATTTATCTAACGATAAAATGGCAATGCAACGTATTAAAGAAGCTGCAGAAAAAGCTAAAAAAGACTTATCTGGTGTAATGCAAACTCAAATTTCATTACCATTCATTTCAGCTGGTGCTGCTGGACCATTACACTTAGAATTATCATTAACAAGAGCTAAATTTGATGAAATTACAAGAGACTTAGTTGTAGCTACTGAAGGACCAGTTAGACAAGCATTAAGTGATGCTGGAATGCAACCAAGTGAAATTGATCAAGTATTATTAGTTGGTGGATCTACTCGTATTCCTGCTGTTCAAGAATCTGTTAAACGTTTACTTGGAAAAGAACCTAACAAATCAGTAAACCCAGATGAAGTTGTATCTATGGGTGCTGCTATCCAAGGTGGAGTTATCGCTGGTGACGTTAAAGATGTCTTATTATTAGATGTTACACCACTTTCATTAGGTATCGAAACAATGGGTGGAGTTATGACAGTATTGATTGAAAGAAATACTACAATTCCAACTACTAAATCACAAGTATTCTCTACTGCTGCTGATAATCAACCAGCTGTTGATATCAACGTATTACAAGGTGAAAGATCAATGGCTAGAGATAATAAACAATTAGGTTTATTCAAATTAGATGGTATCGAACCAGCTCCAAGAGGAGTACCTCAAATCGAAGTTACTTTCTCAATTGACGTTAACGGTATCGTAAATGTTAAAGCTAAAGATTTAAAAACTCAAAAAGAACAATCGATCGTTATTCAAAACTCTACAGGATTATCTGATGAAGAAATCGATCGTATGGTAAAAGAAGCTGAAGCTAATAAAGCTGAAGATGAAAAGAAACGTAAAGATATCGAAACAAGAAATAAAGCTGAACAAATGATCAATGAAATTGATAAAGCTTTAGCTGAACAAGGTGATAAGATTGATGCTAATCAAAAACAACAAGCAGAACAATTAAAAACTGAATTAAAAACTGCTTTAGATAACAATGATATGACTACTCTTGAAGCTAAAATGTCAGAATTAGAACAAATGGCTCAACAAATGGCATCATATGCTTATCAACAACAACAAGCAAACCCTAATAGTGGTGCTGGACAAACAACATCAAATAACAATGATGATAATGTTGTTGATGCTGATTTCGAAGAAAAGAACTAATCACTTAAAAAACCAAGGTTCTTCCTTGGTTTTTTAAAAGTATTATAGAAAGGATGATTTTATGGCAAGTAAAAGAGATTTTTATGAAGTCTTAGGGATTTCAAAAACAGCAAACGCTGATGAAATAAAACGTGCATACCGTAAAAAAGCAAAACAATATCATCCCGATATCTGTAAAGAACCTGATGCAGAAGAAAAATTTAAAGAAGTTCAAGAAGCTTACGAAGTTTTATCTGATGATAATAAAAGAGCGGCTTATGATCGTTATGGACATGCAGCCTTTGAACAAGGTGCAGGTGGTGCTGGAGCCAGTGGCTTTGGTGGATTTGGTTTTGAAGATGTCGATTTAGGAGATATTTTTGGATCATTCTTTGGTGGCGGGGGAAGTCGTCGTCAAAGACAAAATGGACCACGTCGTGGTGATGATCATTTAATGCGTCTAGAAATTGATTTCATGGATGCAATCAATGGTGTTAAAAAAGATATTAAAGTAACTTATGATGCAGAATGTCCTCATTGTCATGGTAGTGGTGCAAAAACACCAAACGATGTACAAACATGTTCGCATTGTAATGGTACAGGAACTGTTTCTAAACAACAACAATCTCCATTTGGTACATTTGTAACACAAACAACATGTCCACATTGTAATGGTACTGGTAAAAAAATTAAAGTTAAATGTCCTGACTGTCATGGTAAAGGATATATTACAAAAACAGTTACTGTTCAATTAGATATCCCTGCTGGTATCAATGATGGTCAACAATTACGTGTTGCTGGTAAAGGTGGAAGAGGATCTAATGGTGGATCTAATGGTGACTTATTTGTAGAAATCCGTGTAAGAAACAATACACACTTTATTCGTGAAGGACGTAATATTTATGTTACAATTCCTATTAGTTCAGTTGATGCAACTTTAGGATGTGAGGTAGATGTACCAACAGTACAAGGTGACGTGAAAGTTAAAATTCCTGCAGGAACACAATCTGGAACAACTTTAAGATTAAAAGGTAAAGGGGTCAAAGATTTAAGAGGAAACGGATACGGAGATCAAATGGTTAAGGTTGAAGTTAAAATTCCTACAAAACTTTCTAGTAAAGAAAAATCATTGTATGAACAATTACAAAAATTAAGTAAAAAAGAATCTATCTTTGAATCATTTAAGAAAGGATTTAAAAGATAGAATAGCGAGTAAATATAGTGGGGTGAGTTCAGTTTCATCTCACTTTTTTGGCTTTTATAGTTG
>NZ_JAJDKA010000149.1:0-778 GCF_020589945.1 Faecalibacillus sp. MSK20_93
GTAAATATAGTGGGGTGAGTTCAGTTTCATCTCACTTTTTTGGCTTTTATAGTTGTATTGATAACTGGATTTTTGGGATGAATACAGTTTTTAAGCGTTTATTAATGGATAAAAAATTTTTTGTAATTGTAGTAGTTTGTTATGTTTTTTATTAATTGTTAAAAAAATCACAAAAAGCGGGATAATATGTTAAATATTATTGAATATATATTTATATCATGATATGATTCTTATAGAAGTGAATGTGATGTTAGGTTTTTATAAAAAAATACGGTCATTTTATTTAAACCTAACCACTTTTTTTAGCGAGAAATGTAAGCGCTTAAACGGATGTTCGCAGTTTAAAAAGAAAATTAGGAAAGGGGTTAAATTAGTACTTAAATAATACGTAAAATACTGGTGAATGATTAATGTTGATGTTAAGGGGTATTATTTATAGTTTTATGACTCGCTTAAATAGGCATTCACAAATATAGCAGAATTACTATTCTATTATAATAATTTACTAATATTCTGTTATTGATAAAACAATTGATAATAATTAGCATAAATTAAAGTTTTAGATAAGGTTTTTGGTTTTATATACCTAATTTACATCATTAATAAAAACTAGTATATGTATTAATTTATTAATTTAAAGTGAGTAGAAAATGAAAGGAAAAGTATCGAAGAATAAGTTTCTTAAAGTAGTTTTACCGGCACTTTTGGTGGTTGCTATTATTTGTCAAGCAGTCGGTTTTCAGGCAGTTTTAGCTAAAGGCAATGTTGCAACAACATC
>NZ_JAJDKA010000150.1:0-731 GCF_020589945.1 Faecalibacillus sp. MSK20_93
CGTTCAAGCATTTATCCGAGGACTGTCAAGAATACTACTTTGACTTTGAAGCCTATGCTTCTCACTTGCAGGAACACGGGAAATTTTTAGTAACAGAACACGGTATCTTTGAACTGCCAGAGTAGGAAATGAGGTGGTGCTTATGGTTGATGATATGGCGGTTTACATTGCTAATCTTGGCAAATACAATGAGGGCTGTTTAGTCGGTGCATGGTTCACATTTCCTATTGACGAGGAAGATGTGAAAGAAAAAATCGGCTTGAATGAACAGTATGAGGAATACGCTATCCATGATACCGACAACTTCCCTATTGCGATTGGCGAGTATGTTTCCATTGAAGAACTCAATGAGATGTATGAAATGATAGAGGAACTTCCCGACTATATCGTAGAGTGTCTGGACGAATTTATCAGCCACTACGGGACGCTGGAAGAAGTCGTGGAACACAAGGACGATATTTATTATTATCCCGACTGTGAAACCATGACAGACGTTGCCTACTACTACATAGACGAATTGCAGGCACTTGGCGACATTCCACCCAGCTTACAGAACTACATTGACTATGAAGCCTACGGGCGAGATTTGGATATGGGCGGTTGCTTCATTGAAACGAGCCGAGGTATGTGCGAGATACCATATTAACGCTGGAAGATCAGCGACAAGCATTGTTGCTACTGACAGCGTATTTCTCTTTTAAGGGACAGTCTGAAAATGGCTGTCCTTTTCT
>NZ_JAJDKA010000151.1:0-702 GCF_020589945.1 Faecalibacillus sp. MSK20_93
AGTCCTGCAATAAGCATTGTCCGTTCTCCAAATCACGCAAGCGTTTCTGGTTGTTTTCGTCGTCCTTGTCGATACCGAAAAATTCTAAGGTCTGTTTTATCTCGTTGATGTCAGTAGAACGGAAAGCGAATTTTAAGCCGATATTGTTTTTCAGACTTTCCTTTGAAACATCATAGGCAGACTGGGTAACAAAATAAACGCCTGCCTGCATAGCTCGTCCAGCACGAACCAGCTTGTTAGAGAGCGTTTCTCCTTGTGCCACATTTAAGAACGCCCACGCTTCGTCAAGGTCTACAATCTTAAAAATACTTCTGTCCGAATGGATAAAATCAAGGGCAAAGGTACTAATCACAATCAGCATAGACACCGACAATAATTCAATGGTCGTGTATTCCTCAAAGGTCGTGTCCTTATCTGGCAGTACAAGGTCTGCTACTTGAATGATATTGAGCTGGTTATCCAGACTGATAGCATTTTCTACCGTACCGTCTGAAAACAGCAGGTGTGCAAAGTCGTAGTCCGTGAAGCTGTCGATATGGTCTGCGATATTTCTTGATATGGGCGTATCTTCACGGCGTAGCTCGTCTATCACATGGAGCAAGCCCCGACTGTCGCTCTGGGTAACGGAACGCACCGCTTTTCGTAACACGGGGAATTTTTCGCCGTCCCTAGAGGAAATACCCGTAAGGAATGTCAAGATGT
>NZ_JAJDKA010000152.1:0-702 GCF_020589945.1 Faecalibacillus sp. MSK20_93
AGTCCTGCAATAAGCATTGTCCGTTCTCCAAATCACGCAAGCGTTTCTGGTTGTTCTCGTCGTCCTTGTCAATGCCGAAAAATTCTAAGGTCTGCTTTATCTCGTTGATGTCAGTAGAACGAAAGGCAAACTTCAAACCGATGTTGTTTTTCAGACTTTCCTTTGACACGTCCCCAGAAGATTGTGTAACGAAATAAACGCCTGCCTGCATAGCTCGTCCAGCACGAACCAGCTTGTTAGAGAGTGTTTCTCCTTGTGCCACATTTAAGAACGCCCACGCTTCGTCCAAATCGACAATCTTAAAAATGCTTCTGTCCGAATGGATAAAATCAAGGGCAAAGGTACTAATCACAATCAGCATAGACACCGACAATAATTCAATGGTCGTGTATTCCTCAAAGGCTGTGTCCTTATCTGGCAGTACAAGGTCTGCTACTTGAATGATGTTGAGCTGGTTATCCAGACTGATTGCATTTTCTACCGTCCCGTCTGAAAACAGCAGGTGTGCAAAATCATAGTCCGTGAAGCTGTCGATATGGTCTGCGATATTGCGTGAGATTGCGGTATCTTCCTTTCTCAATTCCTCAATAACGTGCAACAGCCCTCTATTTTCACTCTGGGTAACGGAGCGTACCGCCTTACGAAGTACGGGGAATTTTTCGCCGTCCCTAGAGGAAATACCCGTAAGGAATGTCAAAATGT
>NZ_JAJDKA010000153.1:0-696 GCF_020589945.1 Faecalibacillus sp. MSK20_93
TTATAAATCACAAATACCTTTACCTTCTCCATAAACATCATACCAATCACTATTGAAATCATTCACTGCTTTTTCAATACTTGGATTCGCAAAGATTTGTTTTAAGACTTCTACTGGCGCTGTGATTGCTTGACTTCCATAATTGAAGGCATCTCTTACTTGTTGTACTCCTTTAAAGCTTGCTGCTAATATCTTACAATCATAACCATCTTGTACGATTCTATTTGATAATTCATTGATCAGTTCCATTGGATCATTTCCTAGGTTCCCTATTCTATTGACATAAGGTGCAATATAATCTGCTCCTGCTGCCAAGGCCATATAGGCTTGCATCAAATCATAAACAGCTGTTGCTGTCACATTGACTCCTTCTGCTTTTAGTTTTTTGATGGCTTTGATTCCTCCATATGATACGGGTACTTTGATATAGACTTGATCATCGATTTCTTCTAGTATACGATGGGCTTCTTTTACGATTTCATTACATTCCTTAGAAATCACTTGAATATGAAGACTTCTTTCTTTTCCTATGATTTTCCTGACTTCTTTCATATGTTTAAAGAAATCTTTAGGACTTGTTTTTTTCACTATTGAAGGATTACTTGTTACTCCTACAATTGGCATATATTCTACTGCTTCTTTTATATCTTCTAAGTTTACTGTATCAATTATAAATTCCATTTTCTTTTCTCCTAT
>NZ_JAJDKA010000154.1:0-645 GCF_020589945.1 Faecalibacillus sp. MSK20_93
CAAAACCGATTGATTTTACAATCACAGAAAATGGAAAAATCGTGGACTTAACCGACAAAGCCCATTCTATCTATAATCAGATTAAGCGTGGAGATATTGAGGGTGTAAAAATCGGTGCAGGCACACACAAGCGTCTTGCTGATGTTCCCTTTCGGATCACAAGCAAGACGACGGGCGAAAATCATGTAGTGGTAACTGATGATAACGGGCAATTCTCCACTTCTGCTGACTGGGCTTCACATAAGCACAATACCAACGCAGGCAAGAACAGCGAGGACGGTGTATGGTTTGGAACTTCTGAACCAGACGACAGCAAAGGTGCGTTGCCTTATGATACTTACATCATTGAGGAATTACGCTCTGACAGCAACAAAGGCTTTGAACTTATCCCACCTTTTGAAATCGTGGTATCAAGAAATAACCTTGTGATTGATTTAGGGACGCTGACTGATGAATACGAAAAAGAAATCTCTATCCATACCACAGCGACCAGCAAGGACGGCGAAAAGACTATCCTTGCAGGAAAAGAGGTAACAATCATTGATACTGTCAAATTAGACGGACTTACAAAAGGCACAAAGTATCAGCTCAAAGGCTGGCAGATGTTAAAGGAAGAAAACGCCGAGCTTATCATTGACGGGAAAC
>NZ_JAJDKA010000155.1:0-645 GCF_020589945.1 Faecalibacillus sp. MSK20_93
CAAAACCGATTGATTTTACAATCACAGAAAATGGAAAAATCGTGGACTTAACCGATGAAACCCATTCTATCTACAATCAGATTAAGCGTGGGGATATTGAGGGCGTAAAAATCGGTGCAGGTACACACAAGCGTCTTGCTGATGTTCCTTTTAGGATCACAAGCAAGACAACGGGCGAAAATCATGTTGTGGTAACTGATGATAACGGGCAGTTTTCCACTTCTGCTGACTGGGCTTCTCATAAGCACAATACAAACGCAGGCAAGACCAGTGAGGACGGTGTGTGGTTTGGGACTTCTGAACCAGACGACAGCAAGGGGGCATTACCTTATGATACCTATATCATTGAAGAAATGCGTTGCGATAGTAACAAAGGCTTTGAACTTATCCCACCTTTTGAAATCGTGGTATCAAGAAATAACCTTGTGATTGATTTAGGAACGCTAACTGATGAATACGAAAAAGAAATCTCTATTCATACCACAGCGACCAGCAAAGACGGCGAAAAGACTATCCTTGCAGGAAAAGAGGTTACAATCGTTGATACTGTCAAATTAGACGGACTTACAAAAGGCACAAAGTATCAGTTGAAAGGCTGGCAGATGTTAAAGGAAGAAAACGCCGAGCTTATCATTGACGGGAAAC
>NZ_JAJDKA010000156.1:0-626 GCF_020589945.1 Faecalibacillus sp. MSK20_93
CAACTATAAAAGCCAAAAAAGTGAGATGAAACTGAACTCACCCCACTATATTTACGGTTTTATTTTATGTCATGATATTTGAAACTACTTTTCAAAATCTTGTGGTTTTAATAATTAAAATAAAAGCAGACATTTTCTGTTATATGAGGTTTGCTCTTTTTCGTAATAATAACTAACGCTAATGGATTAGCTGTTTACAATTTTTAAGTTATGTGCTATTAAAGAATTAGATATAGTTATTTTTAATTTCTCTCTTTTCATTAAATTTTTTTCTTATTTATCTTGTCATAGTTATTTTTCTATTCTTAAGCTTATTAAATGTATTTTTAAATCAATTACTTGCTTTAATTAAAGAATATTATTATTAGTTGTTAGCTATTCTTTTAATACACTAATTTTTGAGTAGGTTTACCGTTTATTGTGTTACCAATGTTAAAATCAAATTAGTAAAAAATATCTGGACTATAGCAAGACACCAATAATAGAGCATATAAAAACATGAGGTCTCCTCCATAGAAAAAACCTCATGTTATCTAATTAGCTTCGTTTTAAAAATATCATGTTATTTCATAAAGCAATAAATCCGATGTCTTTTATCTTTAACTCCAAATTGACTATAAAAGTCT
>NZ_JAJDKA010000157.1:0-612 GCF_020589945.1 Faecalibacillus sp. MSK20_93
AAAGCAATAAATCCGATGTCTTTTATCTTTAACTCCAAATTGACTATAAAAGTCTATAACACATTTTATTAAATCATAAATCACTATATAGCCATACATTTATATGTGTTATATAGCTTTTATTATTTAATCTTCTTTATTTCTTCTTTGAAGTGCAATATAACCCCCAGCTGTTGCCATAAGTAAAATATATGGTACAACTGACATATCATCACCAGTTTTTATATGAGAGTTATTTTTTGTTGATGATGTTTTATTGTCATCTTCTTTTTTAATACTTGTTTGTATTTGATCATTTGGTTTTTGATTTGGTTGATCATTATTTCCAGTTTGAGAAACTGTTTTTAAATTCTTAATGGCATCTTGTAGAGATGCTAAAGCTTGATCAACTTCATCTTGAGTTGTATTTTCATTTTGTAAAACATCTTTTGCATGATCTAATGCTTCTTTAAATGCTTTCCATGAATCTACCGTATAATCTTTTTCAACAAAATCATTAGTTGTTTCAATAACATTTGATAATTCTTTTTTATCTACTATTACAGGAGCATCAATTAATCCTTTAATAGCCTTATCTAAATCATCATAAGCCTTATCAACTTGTTCTTGAGT
>NZ_JAJDKA010000158.1:0-605 GCF_020589945.1 Faecalibacillus sp. MSK20_93
CTGGACAATAGCTTACAGCAGGACATTTGATTCCAAGATCAACACCCATGACATTGTCATTTGAAGAAGTAGCATCTTCTTTTGCATCATAGACGATCTGTGATACTAGATTATGTCCTTTTACAACAATGCGCATCGTTCCTAATTTACTGGATGAAAATATCAATCTCTGTCTTTTGGATATTTTTGTCTTGACTGATATACGTTTTGACTTTCCATTGATCATTACTGGAAAGCTTATACAGTCATCATTGATTCTAAAATTTTGATTGTTGATATAACAGCACATTTTTTTCAAAACAGGAAGTTTTACTTGAGTATTTGAATTTCTTAAAGCCTTATTATATTTTCTTATGATGGACTTGGCATCTCGAATACATTGATTGCATCAAAAACAAGATGATTGACTGTAGAAATATACTCTGTCATCGTTGCCTTGATCAATTCTGTCTGATATTTATTTGGATAAAGCTTGACTGTTTCTGTTAATTTCATAGATATCACCTAAACGTTTTTTTGATCTTCAATATACTGCTTAATTACAGAAAGTGGTGCACCACCTACTGTAGATACAAAATAGCTATTAGTCCATAGCGTTGGGATCC